>JBFFMO010000007.1:0-19317 GCA_041554035.1 Allomicrovenator sp.
ACGACTCGATATAGATCGTGTCGGTCGAGGGCAAAATCTTGATCGCGACTTCGTTGCCTCGAGCATCTTGGCCAAGGAATACAGTGCCCATGCCGCCGGCGCCCAAGCGTCGAACGATGGTGTACTTGCCAATTTGAGACGGGTCTTCCATGCGAAAAGAGTAGCGCGAGCTGGCTTGGTTTATAAGCTTTATCTTCGACTTACGCGTCGATTTGGGCGTTGAGCAGGCGAGGATTGAGCAGTCCGCACTGATGAGGATCCACTCTTATGAACTGCCTTGCGCCTCAGTCCCTCGACCATTAAGCATTTGGCGGGTTAAAGTTGGCCATGTTTTGCACGTGAGCACGGGCAAAACGAACTGAGAATTTTGAATGGAGGGAGAAGTCATGAGCTGGTTTGAAACCGAGCTATGTTCCGACATCGCGGTCGAATTGGAATCAGGCCTGGTTGTCATCGAGCCCGACTCCGATTGGGTATTCGCCAAGATCCAAGAGGGGTTCTCGATTGGTTTCAATCGAATTGATTGGTCAGGCGTCCCAGGCGCGGTGCAGCGATTTCGCGATCATTCGATAGACGACATCGTCGCATTCATGCTCTTTTTTCATGAGATATATGACCAATACGCTTTGTCGGCCGACTTGATTTACGTCGGTGACATGCTCAATTTGGGCGTTTACGGCACCAAGGAAAATATCACCTTGGTGATGCCGCGGGCGTTTGAGTTCCCACAACATCACTACATTACGGACTTTGATGTGAGCTGGTGCATGTCCTTTACGATGGAAGGTGGCATGGGCTTTGGATTCGCGTCGTGATGAGGGAAATGGAATTGGTCGATGAAATTAAATTCGGGTTTTCGTGTTTGGAATCCACAGTTGATGAGCCAGACCAAGCGTGGCAATTATTACTCAGAATTAACACGCATTTCCAAATTCTGATCAATGGAGAAATTGCATACGACGAGGTCGATTTTCCCGTTGTGGAGTTCGCGGCAGCAGCCTTTACGTGGTTAGAAGACGGTCAATCGGATTTTTTGTACACGTCGATGGAATCGGAGGAGGAACCCCTGCCACATTTAGGAGTGGCACGAGCAAGGAGTTGAGCACGTAGCCAGCTTTCTCCTTGTGGATCGGAATCGGCACCATTCCGATTTCTTTAGCGAACTCGACGACGGCGACCCGGCCGCGATGGGCAGGCAAGAACGAAAAAAGCGGCCCTCGTTTGAGGTCCGCTTTTTCGTTTTAGTGGGCGCAGCAGGGATTGAACCTGCGACCCCATCCGTGTGAGGGATGTGCTCTCCCACTGAGCTATGCGCCCCTAAGGGACGGGTGGAATAGCACCGAGAGCCTGACCGATCAAGGTGCAGAAAGAAAAAAATGCAAATCACCGTGTGGCCTGTCTGTGCCTGCGTGGTAGTCAATAGGCTCCGTCCGGAGGTCAGATGCGATTGTCTATCGAGAGTGTGAAAGGCGCTCTACCCATTTACGTGATGTTTTTCGTATCAGGCGTGGCGTCGCTGATCCTTCAGGTTGTCTGGTTCAAACAGCTTCAGTTCATGCTCGGCAGTTCCACGAGCGCGGTCTCGATCACGATCGCCAGCTTCTTCTTGGGGCTCTCTGTGGGGGCCCATTTTGGTGGCCGCCTCGCCGACCGCACGCCTCGATTATTAAGAGCGTATGGCCTTGTTGAGTCCTCGATTGCCGGGCTGGCGCTGCTTGTGACTTTCGCGCTGAATCATTGGGCGAGCTGGATCGACCCTTTGTTGCCGGCGATGGCATTTGATTCGCCGTGGCGAACCCCGGTGACGCTCCTGATTGGTTTCGGCTTCCTTTTGCTGCCGACGATGGGCATGGGCGCCACGTTGCCGTTTCTGGCCCGTTTTGTGGTCGCTAAGCGCCAGCAGGTGGCGCAGCGGATTGGCGTTCTTTACGGAATCAACACGCTGGGAGCGGCATCTGGCGCCTTGGTCGTTGGGTTTTTCCTGATTGAGTGGCTCGGGGTGACCGGCAGTGCTGGCGTTGCCATCGGGCTCTACCTTTGCATCGCGCTCATCGCCATCGTGCTCGACCGAAACGAAGAGCCGCGATCGATTGAAGCCCAGGCCGAAGACGACGCGGAAGACGACGATGCGGCTGCGCCGACTGACACCCAGACGCGGAATCTCTTGATCGGCGTCTTTGCGCTGAGCGGGTTTATTTCGATCGCTTATGAGGTCATCTGGTTTCGCCTGCTCAGCACGGTGGCTGCCCGTTCCGTTTATGCGTTTTCGAGCATGCTTGCGGTCTACCTTCTTGGCCTGGTCGCCGGGTCTTTGATTTGTGCTCGTTTTTTTGCTCCACGAAAAGAGCAGCTTCTGGCCAATTTTGCGCGTGTCCAGATCTTGATTGGGGCGAGCGCGATGCTCAGCCTGGCGCTGCTCGGGAAGATGAGCACGTTGAAGGCTTGGCTCGATCAAATGATCCAGGGTGTTCTTCCTCATTCCCTTCATGGCCTTTTGGCCGGCGGCTTGAGCGTGAACTTGGCCAGCCTGATTGTGTTCGGCATACCCACCACACTTATCGGCATTGGTTTTCCGCTGGCCAGCGAGCTCACGATTCAGCGAGTCGGCGTCGTAGGCAAGGGGATCGGACGCCTTTATTCGTTGAACACGCTTGGCGGGGTTCTCGGGTCGCTTGCCGCAGGATTTCTGCTTCTGCCATGGCTTGGGAGTTTCTGGGCCCTTGTGATCATGGTCGTCCTCAACGTCGGCTTGGCGGGAGTCTTGATTTTACGCACCGAGCTTCGCCACACCATCATGAGGCGCGAGTTCGCCCTGGCTTGCATGGCAGTGGCAATAATCGTGTTCACGCTCGGGCCTGACTACATCACCAAACAACTCACGGCTTATAATCACGCCGAACTCCTTGAGTTGCGGGAATCCAAAGACGCGACCTTTGTCGTCCTGGAATACGGGACCGGCGAGGATAGATTCGTGCAGCTCCTGTCCAACGGGACGAGCTATGCGAATAACAGCATGCCTGGTCGGCGCTATATGGGCGCGCTCGCGCATTTACCTACTTTGCTTCATCCCGACCCGAAGTCCGCCGTTGTGATTTGCATCGGCACGGGAACCACCGTTGGGGCGTTGACCACGCACGATTCGCTCGAGGATATTTACGCGGTTGATCTTTCGCAGGATGTCTTTGATTTTGCGCCTTATTTTGTGCCGATAAACGAGAGCTTTCACCTCAATCCGCGCGTACATAAGATCGCCGCAGATGGGCGTCATTATTTGCTCTCTTCAAAGGAAACCTTCGACGTTCTGACGTTTGAGCCGCCGCCCCCTGATGATGCGGGTGTCGTTAATCTGTACAGCGAAGAATTTTACCAGATCGCCCGCCAACGCATGAATTCCGAGGGCATCATCGCTCAGTGGATCCCGATGACGATGGCTCGTGGTGAGCTTTCAAAGGTTTTGATCCGCGCCATGCTTAACGAGTTCAAACACGTGTCTTTATGGGTCACAAATCGGATGGAAGGCATCGCATTGGCGTCAGATAATCCTCTCTTTATCGATGAAGAAATCTTGCGTGCGCGCATGGCGGAACCCCGCGTACGGGCCAGTCTTCGGGCGATTGGAATGGAGACTCCAGAGGATTTGCTCGGGACCTTTATTGCCGCAGACGATGCGCTTGTGGAGTGGATCGGGGACACGCCGACCGTGACCGATGATCGGCCCCGAATTGAGTACCATCGCAGTTTTGAAGTCGAGAGCATTTCGCCAGAAGAAATCGCGGGTATTCGGCAGGATATTGCCCCCTATTTTAAGAATCCTCCGCAAGACCCAGTGGGCCTAAAAGCCTCTAGTGATGCCGTCTTGGAGGCCAATCGCACCTATTTTTCGGGGACAAAAGCCGAGAAGTTAATACACGCCAAACGGGCGTCGGAGCTCAGGCCCGATAACCTTTATTATCGATGGCTTTTTCAGGCTCAATTGCCCAAATGAGCCTCAGAGAGGGGCGTGCACAAGTCACTCACTTTCTGCCATCGCCCCTCAACCGCCCGCCGGTCGTTGGCTTCGGGCAGCCCTTCTTTTGAACCACGCAGGATCATGTCCGCGTGCCGCATCAGGGTCGCACGATCCTCGGGTCGATGCACAAAGCCGGCGATAACAGCGATGGTGTCCAGCAGGCGGATGGTCACCGAGGCACTGCCACGAGCATATTGCCGGATCTGGTTCAAAGCCGAGTCGACGACTTCGCCAAAGGTTTGGGAGGGGCCAATCAATCGAAGTTTATCTTCGCGGTCGTAATGATACGGGGACGGTATGTCGCGTGTCGCTAGTCGACATAAGGCAGACCCTAAGTGATCCACACACGCGATGGCTGTGAACGGGTCGTTGATGCCTGGCGACAGTGCACGCACGGCCATCTCTACAAGCTGGTTGACTACGAACTCCACGTCTTCGTTAGCGGTCCTTTGGTGGCCCATGACAAACATCGATTGAACCCGGTTCGCGATCTTTTCTGGTACGACGGTGGTCGGCGCGATGGACACAAGGGGAGCATTGGTGACGATGTAATCTCCGGGCCGTTGCTCCAGTCGAATGACTAATTGTTCTTTGGTCGCCAACTCGATGAGTCCGTCCGTGTCGATGAGTTGAAGATAGCCGTTGCGGTTGGACCCGACGGGTTGGGCTTCCAACTCAAAGGCGTCGATTAGGCTTGGGTCAGGCGGGATTGAAAAAGCCAATGGAGAGTCATCGTTGCGGTCCGGGAAAAGGTCGTCGATTCTGTCGAGCAATTCACCGCCGATTCGAGCCGCGATCTCGTTGGCTTGGATGGAAATGGAGACGTGGTGGATGAAATAAATAAGGACACCCACGCCGGCGACAGCAAACACGACGCCAAGGCCAACGGATAAGTGTGGGACGAATACTGCTTCTTCGGCGCGACGGATAGTGCGCAGGACCAAGAGGCAATACACGAAGGTCGCGACAAATGTTCCCAGAACAAATTGGGTGGTTCTATCCCGCATGAAACTGCGCAGCAGCCGCGGTCCCAATTGGGAGGACGTAAGCGAGAGAGCCACAAGTGTCATCGAAAACACCACGCCAGCGATGTTGATCATCGAGGTCGCGATGCCACCCAGCACGGCGCTGGCTCCTTCCGCGCCGCCGCTAAACTTCCATCCCCAGATGGAGGCCAGCCAATCCGTCAGCTGCTGATCTACGGCGACACCAACCACAGCCAATATCGCTGCCGTAGCGGCCATCAGCGCCGGGACAAACCAGAAACTCGCCCGCAGACGATTCAAGTATTTGAGAACCAATAGCCTCATGATGACCTCATCCTTCTGTCCCCAGGTGCTTGAACTGTTTACAGGGCCACGCGAAATCCTGCACTAGGCATTGGGCCGACCGGCGACCGGAGCGGACTCGTTGTTACGTGTTGACAGCTAATGACTAATTGAACACGTTCATTTATGCGCTAGACCTCTCGTACTCGGACTGCCACCATGGCTGAACTCACCCCTAAGGCTGAAGAAACCCGTCAGCGGATCTTGGAATCTGCGCTCTCGCTTTTTGAAGAGCAGACCTTCGAGACCACCACGCTGCGTCAGATCGCCGCCCGAGCCGGGGTTAGCCTGGGGCTGGTCTACCGCTATTTCGAAGCCAAAGAGTCCTTTGTGCTCGCGTTGTACGAGCGACTTTCTCACGATTTCGAGGACGCTGCCCGCGACCATATGCCTGAAGAACGATGGCCAGAACGTTTTATCTTTTGCGTGCGCACAAGTCTGGACGTGCTCAGGCCCCATCGTAACACTTTGCGAATGGTCACAGGCTTTTTGCTAAATGGCACCGAAGGGCTCTACCCGCCCGAAAACCCCTATTCGCAGCTTCATGTGCAGTCGGTTTTTCGCGAGGCTGTGCTTTATGCGCGTTTTGCCCCGGATGAGGCTTTGGCCAACCAGCTGGGCCGCCAGCTCTACGTGATCCACCTCGCCATTGTGTTCTTCTGGCTTGTCGACCGCTCGCCTGACCAGGAGGCCACCGCGCGCCTGCTCGACCAGATGGAGCGTTGGATGCCAATGCTCGCGGTCGCGGCATCGACCCCGGTATTTCGCGAGCTTGTCGACAGCATCGCGGACGCGGTGCTCGGGCCTGCTCCCGAAATCTAGTCTCCATCAGGAAAAGTTGCATCGAACGACGCGGGGGCCGTGGGCGATGACCTGCGTGCGGCACCCATCGTTGGAAGTAAAATTTCCAAAACAGGGCAGCTATTCTTGACAACTTGCCTAAAAGTGAACATGTTCATTTTAATTAATGAACGCGTTCACTTTTGGCCGCGTCGCGAATTCCAGGAGTTCAATATGCCGGAACTAAACACCGCCCATGGACACACTCGCTTCGGCTGGACCAAAGTCAGCTGGCTCTACCTCATGCTGGTTCCGTCGGTCCTTTTCGGATACCAAGCACTTACCCTGGAGCGAGCCGCCTTCGCGGCTGCGCTTGGGCTGTTGACGTTGTGTCTTGGCCATTCTGTCGGTCTGCACCGAGGCATCATTCATGATTCGTTTCAAACCTCGAAGACCTTTCGCAACGTTCTGGTCAGCTTGTTCATACTTACGGGTTTGGGCGGGCCTTTGAGCTGGATTCGTGTGCATTACTTGCGCGATTATTGGCAAAACCAGCCCGAGAGCCCCGACTACTTCGCCTACCGTCACGGTCTTTTGCAGGACTTCTATTGGAATCTGCATCTGACTTATGTGCCCACCCACGCGGAGCTCGTCGAGATTCCGCGAGAGCTCGCCGAGGATAAATGGTTGCGCTTTTTTGAGCGCACCTGGCCGCTTTACACGGTCGCGCTGACCAGCCTGTTGGCCTTTATTGGAGGTTGGGAGCTGGTGGTTGTCGCCGTGTGCATGCGCATCAGCGCCGGTATTCTTGGTCACTGGTTCATCGGCATCGTGGCCCATAAATGGGGGTATATGCGTTACGCCATCGAGGGTGCCGCCGAAGAAGGCTGCAACACCTTTGTGCTCGGGTTGCTTTCGTTCGGCGAGGGTTTTCATAATAACCACCATGCCTTTCCGGGGTCGGCTCGCATGGGGCATGTATGGTGGGAGCTGGACCTTGGTTGGCTGGCCATTCGTGTATTCGAGCGTCTGGGACTTGTCTGGAAGGTGCGGGCCATTGGCCGCCCAGACTCGGGCAAAAAGCCCTGTGCTCACGCAATCGGCACGTGGGTAGGAGTCTGAAATGGCGACCCTGCTGATTCTATTCATCGTGCTGGCCGCCATCGGGGCTTTTGACGTCGGCTATTATCACATCCTCAAGCTGCGATTATTTGAGCGTCCGGAATGCAATCACGAGCAGCTCGCTCACACCTGTCGCGGTCTCTTATTTTGCGGGATGCTCTCATTGGTGGCCTTCGGCGAGCCGCAGGGAGCGTTTGCGATCGCCCTCCTGGTGTTGTTTGCGATCGATACCGTCAATACGATCGTCGACACCTTCGTCGAGCAGGACTCACGCGCGTCATTTGGCGGCTTGGAGCGCGGGGAATACATGACCCACGTGATCGGCAGCGTCTGCATCGGAGCGGCGGCCATGTATGGGACGGTCACGCTTTGGCCTCAAATCGGCGCAGCCACCGGTGTTGTCGCGTATTCGGGAATCGCGGCGAAGCTCGGGTTCGCGGTGCAAGCGCTCCTGGTACTGACAGCCGGGGTGGTGTTGTTGGAGCTCGGGCTGCATCTGCGCGCCCGGGTGCGGGCTGCAAGTCCTGCTTGAGAATTCAGGACACTGCGCTTTCCTAGGTAACTAAATGCAAAAACTCGGGGACTCGAAAACCCCGTTGGGCCCTTCTGATTGGCCAGCCCGGCGGAAGCCGCAAGACATTTGGTTTTGAAAAACGGGCGTCGACTCGTCATAGTGCCTCCGACTGAATGAAATGTTGGAGAATATGATGAAATTTTTGATTTTTATGGTGTCGATTTCGAGTCTGGTTGCCTGTGGGGATGCCCCCAAGAAGTCGAAGGTCGACGACCCTTCGAGCAACAACACGACGAATAATTCCACGAATAACGGCACGGTGACGCCGAATAACACAACGAACAACACGACGAACAACACGACGAACAACACGACGAATAATGTGGTGAATAATTCGACGAATAACACGACGAATAACGTGGTGAATAATTCGACGAACAACACGACGAACAACGCGCAGACCCATAGCCTGCACGTGCAATTGGTCTGGTCCACACCGGGGGACTTAGACCCTCTCGACTCGGTCGGCACAGACATGGACGTCCATGTCGCGCATCCCGACGGATCGTTGGATCCCGGTCGCACAGACCTGGATAATGATGGTGTCAGAGAACCTTGGGGTCACTCGTTATACGATTGTTATTGGCAGAACTCGTCCCCGTCTTGGGGTGATGCTGGGTCTGAACTTGATGATCCTTCTCAGGATATCGACGACACGGACGGCAGCGGTCCAGAAAACATCAACCTTGAGCAGATGCAGCCCATCACCTATCGCGTGGGCGCCGCATATTATAACGATGCAGGTCTTGGCGTTTCCACAGCACAGGTGCGGATCTTTGTGGATGGTGTTTTGGAGTACGAAGCCTCGGTGGAAATGCAGGCGGGTGTTCTTTGGGAGGTTGCCTGGGTGAACGGCGAAACCGGTGAAGTCACGTCACGCGACACCGCAAACGGTCCATTACTTTTTTCGCCGATCCCCTAGGAGCATCGTGAAGTATCTCGTTTTATTATTGGTGTGGGTCGGAGCGGGATGCGGTCAAGATTCCGATGAAACGGCCAATAATGAAGGGGTTGCGACGAATAACGCGACGACCACCACGAATAATTCGGTGGGTGGATCGAATAACGCCACAAATAATTCGGTGGCGGCAACCAATAGCGCAACGAATAATACCAATAACGGGACCACCGCGTCGCCTGAGCCCTACAGCCTGCGCCTTGAATTGACCTGGGACAACCCGGGCGAGTTTGACCAAACGGATACGGTGGGGGCCGACCTGGACCTTCAACTGGCCCATCCCGAAGGTTCGCTTGGCTCTGAGCAAGAAGATCTGGACATGGATGGTACCCCCGAGCCCTGGGGGAGCATTCGATACGATTGTTACGGCCGAAATGCCTCACCGGATTGGGGCTTTTTATTTGATCCTATCGACGATCCCGTTCACGACAAAGACGACATCAATGGTCAGGGCCCAGAAAATATCACGTTGGAGCAGATGGAACCTGTGACCTACCGGGTTGGGGCGGCGTACTACAGCGCCGCAACGTTTGGGGAATCGACCGCAACCGTGAGGATTTTTGTCGATGAGGAATTGAAATACACCGCTTCCATCACGCTGCCTGAGCAAGGTTATCTTTGGGAGGTCGCGTGGGTGGACGGCGCAACAGGTGAGATTCTGTCTCGGGATACGCCGATTGGACCTTTGCTTTTCAGCCCAATTCCGTAATCTAGAATACAGTAGATTCTGAGCCACTCACGTTTGAGTCAGCCCTCCATGCAATACGGCAGCTTTGAGACAACTGGACTTTTGGGGAAAGGCGGAATGGGCGTGGTCTGGCGAGCCAGACACGACGATGGAACAGAAGTCGCACTAAAGGTCGTGCGGCCATTTCGTGGCGATTCGACCAAGGCGCTGCGAGCTCTGCGCCGAGAAATTCAGGCCGTTGCGGCCCTGAACCATCGCGGGATCGTCCAGATTGTGGACGTGGGCGAGTTTGCCCAGAGCGATGACGTCCAAACATGGTTTGCGATGGAGATCGCTGACGGCGGGACGTTCGAAGAGGTCAAGGTTTCGGATTTTTCTGAATTGTCGCGACTGCTTTTCGATATCCTCGACGCCTTGTCTTACGCCCATGCTCGCCGAATCATTCACCGTGACATCAAGCCCTCCAATATCCTTCTGGCGTCTCATCCAGACGGTGGTTGGCGATGCCTGCTCACCGATTTTGGAATCGCGCATGTCTCGGCACACGGTGAGTCTTCGTTGGAAGAGGTCACCGAGGTGAACGCCGGGACGCCCTCCTACATGGCGCCCGAACAATTTCATGGAGATTGGAGGAATTACGGTCCGTGGACGGACCTTTACGCCTTGGGCTGCCTCGCCTTTGAGATGGTCACGGGCGCGCCTCCGTTTCCTGCTGATTCGTCATTGCAGATTGCGATGCGGCATCTCTACGACCCTTTGCCCAAGCCTGTTCCGACTTTCGCCATTCCCGACCAGTTCGCGGCGTGGCTTGAACGAATGACTGAAAAGGATTCGAACCGGCGTTATCGCAGTGCGGCCGATGCCGCGTGGGGGCTGGTGAAGATCGTGGAAGGGGCCGACGAATATGCTCCCTCGGCATCGATCCTTGGAAAAACCGGGCCGACAAAGCGGACGACCATGGCGACGATGTCGACCAGCCTGCTGAACGCTGAGACTCTGGGCGCGAAACTCGACCGAGATCGCCCAATCCACAAAGCCCTGTTGATCGAGGCGCCCCCGGTTCCGTATTTTGTGGTCGAGGCGACCGAAATGCATGACCGCGTCATGTTTGGTGTGGGGCTTAACCTCTTTGGCCTGCGCCAGACACCATTTGTGGGCCGCATCGAGGAGCGCGAGTCGCTTTGGGGCGCGCTTCGAAGGGCATGCGGTGGATCGCTTCAGGTCGCCGTGATCACGGGAGAGAGCGGGAGCGGGCGTTCCAGATTGATGCAGTGGGTGGCGATGCGTTCCGAGGAAGTCGGAGCGATGAATGTGATCGAGGTTCACCATAGCGAAACCGGAGCCGGAGCTCATGGTCTTGGGCCTGCGCTTGCACGTGCACTGGGCGTTCAAGGTCTGCAGGGCAACGATTTGGTTCTGGCGACCGAGGCCGCGTTAAGGGGCATGTTTGCACGCTCCGGCCGAGTCGCTCCTGACCTTATCGATCGGGCCGTCGAAATTGCGCAGATGTTGGTGCCCGAACCCATTCCGAACTACGCCCACGTGGTGTTCGAGACTCCGCGTCAGCGCCACGTATTGGTGGCATGGATGCTGGAATTGATGGCATCTAGTCGTCCAGTCATGCTCGCGATCGACGAGTCGCAGTGGGGCTGGGATACACTCGCGTTGTTGACGTATTTGACCCAGCACAAGCCAAATCTACCGATTCTGGCGGTTGTGGTGGTCAGCGACACCGTGAATTGTCCCATCGCCAGAACCCATCGTCAGGAACTCACGAAATGGGCCCATACCGTGTCAATGACTCTTGGGCCGCTGTCTGAGCGCGAACACGAGTCGTTGGTTCGTGCGGTTGCGCCTCTTGATGCGCCGACGATCAGCCGAGTGGTGGCGGCGACCACCGGTCATCCGGGTCGAGTCATGCATGTGATCCGAGACTTGATCGACCGTGGCCTCTTGCAGCCCGGGGCCAACGGCTTTGGCCTTCGCCGAGGCATTCAAGTTTCACAGGGCATCAATTCGGTTTGGGCTCAGATGTTAAAGCGGCTGGAAAACGGCCTTGGAGATCCAAAACACGAAGAGGCCTGGACGGTTCTGGAAATCGCTGTTGCTCTGGGCGGATCTGTCGACCCGGACCACCTCGAAGCCGTAGCCCGAAAACTCCACGTGGACGCGTATGTCGAATCCGTTTTGGTGACGGCATTTGAGATCGGTTTGATGCGCTACGACGACACAGGTTGGTCGTTTACCGAGCGCGATTACGAAATTGAATTGCGTCATGAAAGTCAGGAGTCTGGCCGGTGGGCGAATGTTCACCGTGCATGCGCGGCGCTGGTGCCCGAGGCCGGTTCACACGGCATGCCGGCCTCAGAACGCCGATTTGTGCATTTGGATTTGGGCGGTTTTGACGATGAAGCGGTCGTGGAACTCACAGCCGCACTTGAAGACCATTTGTTCCAAAGTTCCTATCAACGAGCAGGCGCGATCGCCGACGATCTGGAAAGACGACTCGCGACTTCAGGTGCCGCCCCGGACGATGCCCGACGCATCAGGGCAGCGACAGCCAGACTGGATGTCCTTCGTTTCGTGGGGCGACTTCAAGACGCCATCGATGCCGCCCATGGACTGGAACAACGCGTGACGACTTGTGCGGACGCTTACGCTCGGGCAGACGCCTTGCGTGCGATGGCAAATATTCGTTATTCCGCGGGTGACTCTGAAACCGCTCGTTCTTTGAGCGATAAGGCTCTGGTTCTTGCGGCGGGGAACGATTTGCTCTTGGCGAAGCTCTATCACGGTGCGGCCTGGTTCCTGAGCAATGGCCCAAGGGCTCGAGCCGCCGCCCAAGCCTACGCCATCAGCGCTGAGCACGCCCGCAAGGCAGGATCCGACCGGGATGTCGCCTGGGCCTTGCACGGTTTATCTGAGCTCAAAGCTCGACTCCTTGAGGCGGACGGGCGTGAATTGGCACTTGAGGCTCGGGACGTTTTTGCGGCCGTCGGTTCCCGCACGGGGTGGAGTCTGGCCCAGAATGTCATCGCAGATTTCGAGAGCATGAAGGGCAATTTTGCCGAAGCAGAACGGCTGTTTCATCTGTCCGCGGACACCCTTCAAAATGTGGGCTCACTTGTCGAAGCTTTGGTTCGTGGACGTTTCGCCGTGTTTTACTTTTCACGCGGAGACCACAAGAATGCGTTGATTCAGGCGCTTCGAGGAAACGAAGTCGCGGGTCAGGTGATGTCGATGCCTGCTCGTCTGCACGCAGACCTGGTCCTGATGACCCTTCATCCCGATGAATCGAGAAAGTTAGAGCATCGGGAAATCGCACGGGCTTTGATTGAACGCACGGGGTTCGATCATCCGGATTTTAGACTATTTGGCGAACTCTAGGGCTTAGCGGCCGACCGCAGCGCCTAGATATTCCCAACAGGCCTTCTGGGTTTTCATGAAGCCGTTGGCGTCTGGAATCCAAGAAAGAATCCCTTCATAATGACGCGATCCCTTAAAGTCCGTGGGCAATGGCGTGACAACGAGCCCATTGGTCTCGGCCAATTTCATGGCGCGGCGCATATGAAACGCCGAGGTGATGAGGCCGATGCGTTTCCATTCTTTGGATTTAGTAATTTGCGCAAATGCTCTAATTTCTTCGGAAGTATTTTTGGGGTCCGGCACTCGCATGATGGCCGAGTCGGGGATGCCGAGGTCGCGCCAAATGATACTCGTCGTTGCAGCGACATCGATCTGGGTGTTGATTCCTGGAATGCTTGAACCCGACGTCACCAGGAGCTTTGCGAGCCCGCGTTTATACATTCGTGCAGCCACAATCGGGCGGTCTCCAGATTCGGATAATTGTGCATAATTCCCCCCGCCACTGACCCCGCCGCCCAGAACTAAAATGGCATCAAAAGGGGCCTCTTGATAAACATCTATTTTGGCGAAGGGCTCTTCAAGACTCGAAATCAGCCACCCGCCGATGAACGGACTTCCGCCAAGAGTGAGCGACATCCAAACCAGCGCGCTCATGAGTGCGGCACGTCGTTTATGATGAACAAAACACCAAATCGAACCCCAAAAAATTGCAGCCCAAAGCATGCCCATGGGCATCAATAATCTGCCGATTATTTTTTGAATCAGGTACCCGCCGGGCAGAAAAAGAAGCCCTATTAAGCCCAGCACCAACGCCGCGGCAGATGACTTGTATGCTCGTTTTCGATCGGATATTCGCACATTAAAAGCGTGCAAAAAAAGTCCGATCGAAAAGCCGATAAAGGCCAGCGAAATCAAGGCTTCTTGCCAACGACGATGTATTGGCGAGGCAGGGTTTCGGTCACAAGTTCCGCGCTGAAACCGCCGGCCTTCAATTCGTCGATGATGACCTGAGGCTCAAGTCGCATCGCGGCCGGTGGCCCCTCGGGTGCGTCTTTGGTGAAGTCGACAACGACGACACGTCCGCCAGGTTTGATGACCGAAAATAGGTGCTTGGCGTAGGCCTCGCGATTTTCGATATGGTGCCAGGTATTGACCGTTAAAAGACGGTCCAGGGTGTCTGGTTCAAGCCCGGTGGAATCAAAAGCGACCTTACGAGTTTCGATATTTGTGAGGCCGTCTTTTTTGGCGTTGTCGGCAATCCAAGTCAACATCGCGTCTTCGACGTCAAGCGCGTAAACCTTGCCTGTGGGGCCGGTCGCGGCACTGAGGTAGGACTCAAAATATCCGGTGCCTGCGCCAAGATCAGCGACCGTTTGTCCGGGTGTAATCGCCATCAATGCGATGACTTCGCCTGGCTTTTGCCATTCTGCACGTTCCGGTGAATTCCAATTTTTTGCGAATTTTTCCGGGTTATCGAAATGATGGACATGCGCTGGCTCATGTTTGGCCGCTTCTGAGCCTTCCGCTTCCGTGCCTTCGGCCTCATGCATTTCGTGATGTTGCGTTTCGTTCATGTGGGCCGTTTCTGTTTGCGTGGCGCTTGAGGAACCGCATGAGGCGAGAAGGCCAGCGGCGACGAGAATGCGTTTCATTAATTTTCCCTTATTTTGATGAATTTCTAAAAATAGATTTGTGGGAGCGCTACGGAACCCCGAAGAGCTGCACCCAGAATTTTTCACCGGTCGACGAAACGGCGTAACCGACACCGAGTTCGGTGTAGGCGCCCGTCATCATATTCGAGCAATGACCGTCGGATTCGGTCCATCCCACCAGCACGGCTTCTGGAGTCATATAACCACGAGCGATGTTTTCGCCGACTGAACCTTGATAGCCTGCGCGATCCGCGCGAACGCTTGGGGTGCTTCCGTCCGAGCCTTCATGTTCCATGAATTTGTTCAGGGCCATGTCATCGGCGTGGGCCTGGGCGCCAATGCTGAGCAGCTCGTCGAGTTGCAGTGGCCCGACGGGGTTTTTGAAGCCGTTAACACCACAATCCTGCCGAAGCGCGCGAGCCTTGTTGGTGAACTCCAGAACGCCCAGAACCTCTGGTCGGTCGTTTACAAAGAGACAGGCCGAGTCGACACAGGCTTCGGAGGCGTCGCATGCGTTGCCGCACGCCCCGCAATGATCATGAGACGAGGTCCAGTCGTAACACCGCGAACCGCAGAGTTCTCGCTCGCCCAAACATGCACAGGCGCCTTCACGACATGTCTGTGCGCCAATCTGGCAAGAATTCCCACACTCGCCGCAATGATCCATCGAGATCTGGCCGTTGATGCATCTTCCGCCGCAGAAGATCTCGCCTTCGTCTGGGCACATCAATACAGCGGCAACGTCGGGTTCGGTATCCGCGCCCGCGTCGACAGTGTTGTTGGCGTTATTGGCCTGCGATTTTGTGTTCGAATCGTCTCCGCAGGAAATCAGCACGAGCATGAGCAGGATTAAGATAAAGCGCATAAAAACCTCCGATGCGCACTCTAGTTGGCCCGTCGGTGTTAAACAAGCCGGTTTGGAGTGGGCAGAGCTCGTGAACATAGGCTATCTCTGGTCTAGATTTCGGGTGTTGAAACACTAGTAGAACGAGAAGGGTTCCCATGTTTGGAAAACGTCAGAAAAACCCACTTGAGTTAGAATTGCGTCGCAGAAAAATTGTCCCCAAGCGGGCATTGCGGCAAATGATCGAAGTGGCGACCATCAATCAACGCGGGCTGGGATTCGAATTGATGAATTGGCATCCAGGTGAAATCGACCTTCGCTCGCTCATCGAAGAAGCCTACTTGAAGACGCCCTTCCGAGCGCTGCAAGACATCTCCCACGCTACGTTGGTGGAGCATATGCCTTATGAGATCGTGAGCAAATTCAAACTTTTTCCATTGGGCACTGACGGGGAAACTGGTTTCCTCGCCTCTTCGGACCCTGCTAATCGTGAAGGCGCAAGTCAGGTTGAAGATTTACTTGGCGTAAAAGTTCATCTGGTAAAAGCCGATGGAAACCAGATCGAATCCGCCATTCAACTTTGGAAAGACAATTTCCACACTCCCGACAAGCCTCCAATCGAGGAGGGGGAGGAGCCTCCTTTGATCAACCTTCACGCATGGCATCACCTCCAGCGCATCGGAGAGGCAAAATGCGTTTTGGCGCCGAGTTTTGGATCTCAGTACACCTTAACGTTGAGTGGCAAATTACCCGAAGGAGAGCCCCGGGAAACTGTGGTTTCGGGTAATATGGGGCGCAGTCTCCTGCTCTGGTTCCGTGCATCTGCCGACGTGTTCTTGGAACATGGTGCTGATTCTGTGAGTCGATCCGCAATTCAGTTTGGCGAGTCGTCGGAATCTGTGTTTGAGTTCACCCTATCGAAGGACCTCTTTCTCCGTGACAGAATCTCGTTTCGCCGCGTCGAAGAACGTCCATTGGCCGAACATATATAGGTGTTTTAATGTTCAAACATCTCAGGAAACACGAAGATCCCCTGGCTACCGAGCTTCGACGCACAAGGGCGATACCCAAAAAAGTGCTGCGACAAATGGTTGAAATGTCGCAACTGAACGAACGCGGACTGGGATTTGAGTTGGTGTTTTGGGGCATCATGAACGACGCGGAAGTGATTTTGCTCACCAAAGACGCGTACGAAAGGATCTCGTTTTCAGCGTCTCAACCACTTTTCAATTTTGCGTGGGTCATGGGATTCCCCCAAGAACTTGCAGTTAAACACCATTGCATCCCCATCGCCGTGGTTGAACGTGCGTGTGTGATTGCGATGGCGAACACCCATAATCGTCAGGCCATCGACGAGATCGAGGAGGCAATGGGCACCCAGGTTCACGTTGTGCGAGCTAATCACGGCGAGCTTGGAACGTTCATCGAGACTTGTATCGAAGTTGATGGTTTCAAGACACCGCGTTCGCCTATCCAGGATGGCCCGGTAAACACATGGGTGATGGATCGAGCGCTAAATATGGTCGTATGTGCCAACAGCGAAAGACGGTCGACCTGTGTCTTGGCGCCAAGCTTTGGCCCGCAATTTACGATAACGTTCAGCGGCGAAGTTGTTGAAAGTCAAATCCCGGAAGAGGTGATTTCCGGCGCGGAGGGGCGGGCGCTCTTGTATTGGTTTAGACACGCAACGCTCAAGCCTTTGGAGCACGCCAATCCCATCGGCCATTTCATACTACGTGTCGAAGACTACCCCGAATTTATTTTCGAGTTTGGGCTTTCAAAAGACCTGTTTCGTCGAGACAAAATATCGATTCGGTTTATCGAGGAAGGGCCCATCGTGGTTAGTGGCGCCCAACCTGACGACGCAGAAGGGTAGCTCTCGATAAATGGCCATGTTAGAAGTGGCCTAGCACAGTTTCTGCGAGGACTTTATGGGCGTCGACGGCCGGAAAATCATTATTAACGACTGCACCTTGCGTGATGGGATGCATGCCCTGGGGCATCAGTATTCCGTCGACCAAATGGTGGCCGTCGCCAAGAAGCTAGACGAAGCCAAAGTCGATATCGTCGAGGTCAGCCACGGTGATGGATTGAACGGGAATTCGTTTAATTATGGGTTTTCGGCACATACCGAGACCGAGTATCTGCTGGCCGTGCGCGAGGTCCTGAAACACAGCAAATTAGCGGCATTATTGCTGCCTGGAATCGGCACGATCGAGGACATGAAACACGCGGTGGAATGTGGCATCGACACGATTCGAATTGCGACCCATTGCACTGAAGCTGATATCTCGAAACAGCATATTCAGGCAGGTCGAGAGCTTGGTCTGGATGTCGTTGGTTTTTTGATGATGGCGCATATGATCCCGACCTCGGAATTGGTCGTTCAAGCCAAGCTCATGGAGTCCTACGGCGCGCATTGCGTGTATGTGACCGACTCTGCGGGTGCGCTTTTGATGGATGAAACCCGCGAAAAAGTCAGCGCCCTGCGTGACGCGCTCGACTGCCAGGTCGGCTTTCATAACCATAATAATTTGGGTCTAGGAGTCGCCAACAGCATCGTTGCTGTCGAAGCCGGAGCCGACCGAATCGACGGTTCGGTGGCAGGCATGGGGGCTGGAGCAGGGAACTGCGCCCTTGAGGTTTTTATCGCCGTTTGCGACCGGATGGGCATTCGAACCGACATCGACCTTTACCCCTTGATGGACTGTGCCGATCAAATCATCCGGCCCTTGATGACTCGTCCGGTGCACACCGACGGAACCGCCCTGATGATGGGTTATGCCGGTGTTTATTCGTCGTTTTTGATTCATACCGAAAGAGCCGCAGAAAAATTCGGAGTCGACTCACGAGACGTGTTGGTCGAACTGGGAAAACGCCGCATGATTGGTGGCCAAGAAGACATGATCGTCGACGTTGCGCTCGACCTCGCCAAATCCAAGAAAAGTTAAAAATTATGCAGAAAACCACCGTCGAAATTCTCGCTCAAACCGTTGATGACGCTGCCCGTTACAGCAAAGCGATTCCGATGTTAACGGCCAACCATCCCGAGATGACGATCGAGGATGCCTATCTGATTCAGCGCGAATCCATCGGACGTCGTCTCCAACGCGGTGAAGCTCTCGTCGGTTTGAAGATGGGGCTGACGAGTCAGGCCAAGATGGTCCAGATGGGCGTTCATAACCCGATTTACGGACACCTTACCGACGAGATGGCGCGAAATAGCGGCGCCACGATCGTGATTTCGGAACATTGCCATCCACGGGTTGAACCCGAAATCGCATTTTTGTTGGAAAGTGACCTGAAGGGCCTTGTCACGATCGCTCAGGCCAAAGCCGCGATCGGGGGCATTTGTGCGGCCCTTGAGGTGATCGATTCACGTTTTCAGGACTTCAAATTCACGCTGATCGACGTCGTTGCAGATAACGCCTCATCGACCCGCTACGTGCTGGGTGACATGGTCGAGACCCGCGAGCTGGATGTGAGTAATCTTGGCATGGTGATGAAAGTCGACGGCGAAGTCCGAGAGATCGGAAGTAGCGCCGCGATCTTGGAGCATCCGCTGAAGTCTTTGGTGGCTTTGGTGCATATGCTCGCTGAAGTCGGTGAAGGTCTGAAAGCAGGTCAGGTGATTCTGGCAGGCGGAGCCACCAAAGCCATCCCGCTGGAGCCCAATACCCAGGTCAGCCTCGAGGTTCAAAACCTTGGGACCGTCGAGTTTTTTGTGAAGCCCTGAGACAAGGTGGACGGCCATGATTGCAGGCGAGCTGCTCGAATCCCCTGAGGATATCTATGCCATCATCGAGGCGCGCGGGGAGGGTGGTTTTGCCGCGCTCTGGGTCGCCGAGAGAGCCTCAGATGGGCAGCGAGTTGTCGTCAAAGAATTGAGTCTGGAAAAGCTCAAGGACTGGAAGGCCCTCGAGCTCTTTGAGCGCGAAGCTCGCGCTTTGAAAGCGCTGGACCATCCCAATATCCCACGCTACGTCGAGTTTTTTG
>JBFFMO010000008.1:0-19082 GCA_041554035.1 Allomicrovenator sp.
GTCCCTACGATCTGCCAAATATTGTCGGGAAGAGAGCGTCTACGAAGATCAAGAAAGGAGCGCCCGTCTCATGGTTCGATGTCATCGATTAGTTTTCCTATGAATGTTGTTTACGCATCCGCGACGCGGGGTCCACACGATCGACGTTTCTTGGAAGCTATTTCTGGCCTCGGCTGTGAAGTAGTGCATCTACAGATCACAAAAGACGTGAGCCAGGGGCCGTCTCATTTCGTGGCTTGGGGAGCGCGTGGTTTGAATGCGGCCTGGCAAACGATCCGCAGCAGTTTTGCACCCACATTGGTGCACGCGGGTCCTATTCAGGAAGTGGCGTTTCCGCTCATGGACGTCATAGATGTGCCACTGATTCCGATGTCGTGGGGCAGCGACCTGCTTCTTCCTCCAAGTCGCGACCACCTATGGTCCTATGCCACCGAAGCCGTCCTTGGACGTTCCGAAGTCTTTTTTGCGGATTGCGTTGCGGTCGAGAGCGAAGCACGTCTTTTGGGGTTCGATGGAACGACGTTTTCTTTTCCATGGGGCGTTGACGTTGAACAATTCGCTCCACCCCAAGCAAGAGTCGGAAAGGACATCACTTTCATTTCCGTGCGGAACTGGCATCCAATTTACAACGTGGAGACGGTGATCAAGGCATACGCCAGGATTGCTGAAAAGTATCCGAACTCCAAGCTCTTGGTGGTCGGATCTGGGCCCGATGAGGGTGAGATAAGAAGGCAAATTTCAAAAGTACAACATGGCACGATCGTGGTCCTCGGAAGGGTCGGTGCAACAGAGTTGACGTCTTTGCTGCGGACTGCCGACGTGTATATTTCCGCGTCCCTATCAGACGGGTCATCGATCTCGCTGCTGGAGGCGATGGCCTGCGGACTTGCTCCTATTATTTCCGATATTCCTGGAAATCGGGAGTGGGTCGTTGAGGAAGATAATGGGTGGCTATTTCCTCCCACCGATGACCATCGCCTGAGTGAATTGATGGCCAGAGCCGCCTCAGCTTTGGACGAAACCAGACGAACAGGCAGTAAGAACGTTGAGATTGCGCGCACTCGGGCGGATTGGAATCATAATAAATCGTTGATAATTCAAGGCTATGAAATGGTGGCATCATGCAAAGCCATGTGACCGCAATCATACAGGCTCGAATGAGTTCCTCGCGTTTGCCCGGCAAGGTTCTGAAGGATATTGGTGGCAAAACGATGTTGGAGATGGTGGTGGAAAGGGCCCGAGCGGCACATCTTGTCACGGAAGTGGTGGTTGCTACGTCAACGGACAAGACCGACGATCCGATTGTAGAAAAGTGCAACGAACTTCAGATTCCTGTTGTTCGGGGAAGCTTGGACGACGTACTTTCCCGCTATGCTACCGCCGCACGGGCGTATCCCGCACCCATTTATGTTCGTCTCACCGCTGATTGTCCTCTGCTTGATCCAGAAGTGATTGACAAGGTCATCGGCGAATATCGAGTCAATGCCGTCGACTACGCGGCAAACCGCATGCCTACCGCTCGAACCTATCCTATAGGACTGGATGTGGAGGTCTTCAGCGCCTCATTCCTTGCTGAGGCTGATCGCGAGGGAAAACAGGGTTATCAACGAGAACATGTGACGCCGTACATGTATGATTGCAGTTCGATACGTCCAATCCTTCATGTAGAGTCGGGCGTCCCAAACGTTGGTCACGAGCGCTGGACTGTCGATACCGAGGAAGACTTGGAACTGGTCAGATCGATTATTGACGTGTTGGGCCCCGAGATCCGCCCGTTCGAAGATATTGTGCGGTTTTTATCCACGCGGCCGGATCTAAAGGCGATTAATTCAAATATACGGCAGAAGTCGTTTAGAGAGTGAGATTACGATGGAAAACCAGCAAGAGAGTTTCTGGAAGGGTGAGTTTGGCAACGACTACATCGACCGAAACAAGAGCGATCAGTTACGAGCAAGTAATTTAGCTTTCTTCTCGCAGATTCTATCCCACACGGCTGACATTGATTCTGTGCTTGAGTTGGGCGCTAATATTGGGCTGAATTTGGAGGCGATTGGCCGACTGAACCCTTCCGCAAAATTGGATGGTGTGGAAATCAATGAGGCTGCATTTAACGCGCTCACAGCAAACCCTTTTGTAGATGAGGCGCATTTAGATAGTATTATCCACTTCGCGCCGAGTAAGAGCTACGATCTTGTGTTCACGAAGACGGTGTTGATTCACATCGCGCCCGAGGCACTGAACGCCGTCTATGACGTCATGTACAAGGCGTCGAATCGTTATCTATTGGTCGCCGAATATTATAATCCAGCTCCAGTTGATGTGATGTACCGGGGACATCAGCAGAGACTCTTCAAGCGTGATTTTGCCGGCGAGTTGATGAAACGACATCAAGATCTGCGGCTACTTGAATACGGGTTTGTCTATCACGGAGACACGATGTTTCCGCAAGATGACATCACCTGGTTCCTGATGGAAAGAACCTCCCCTGCTGATTGAAGTCGTCAATGAATGCCCAGCTCTCCAAGGCGATTCGTACCGCCAAACGTCTAATTCTATCCCAACCTCATGGGTTGCTGCTTGCCGAGTATTACGCATGGTGGCTCACCCAAGCTCCGAAAAATGCCCGTCACGCTGTGGATTACGGATTTGAATCAACGGATGGCTTTCGTACTTCGGAGTTCAAGACAAGCGATACGGTTTTTATTTTGGGAAGTGGGTGGTCGATCAATGAGATTAGTGAAGCTGGATGGGAGTCTATCCGCCAACACGATTCCATCGGCTTCAACTTTTGGGCTGTCCATCCCCACCGCCCAAACCTTTATTTTTTCGAGGCCGCGAACCCAATCATCGCATCCAGCCATACTGCCGAAGTAGTTTCACAATTCATCTCGATGGCTCAATCGCGTCCGGACTATCGCGATATTCCCAAGATCATGACGGACTTCGAACCCTCGCGTTGGACCTCCGTATCAGGACTTCCTGAAGCGTGGCGAGAAAATCTATTTTCCGCAAATACTGTCCCGTTGTTTGCTAGAAATGAGTTCGAGGCAGCTACTGCGATGCGTTTTCTTGATGCAATTGGTGTGTTTGACGTGACAGACGATGTTCGACTTCTACTGAAATACCGAGCAACGGTCGTCATGTTGGTGGGGCTGGCCGTTCGCATGGGCTACCGGCGTATCGTCCTTTGCGGAATCGACATGTCAGATCCCCGGTACTTCTATCAGTCGGGTGATTACAAGACGATGTCTCAATTTCAGAGCAGCCCAGCCGGTGTGACGCACGCGACGCTTTGGGACGAACCCATGCAAGCCAACGTGCCAGACTGCATTTATGCTATGAATGATGTGATTCTAAAACCACGGGGCATTCAGATTTTCGTGGAGAACCGAACGTCAGCTCTCTACCCCCGAATACCGGAATGTCGGGCGTGTGATGTCTGACTGACTAGAGTCGGAAAACGTTTTCGTGGTCGCCTGGGATGGCGTGACGGGCGTCCAGAACCACTGCCACAGACGCGATGATCCGGTCGTAGTCGATATTTCGATGGTTGGTCACCACCACAACGACGTCGGTGCGTGCAAGCTCTTCGTCTGTGAGCTCCACCGAATCCGCCGAAAACTCGTGAATATGTGGAATATAGGGGTCGTGGAACACAACGTCTGCATCCCATTCGGTCACAAGCAGATGCCAGATATCCAAGCCTGGGGATTCCCGCAGGTCATTGATATTGGGTTTGTAAGCCATGCCAAGAAGCATCACACGAGTATTCTTGAGCGCCTTGCCCTGTTGGTTCATCAGGTTGGATAGTTTTTGCACCAAGAACCTAGGCATGTTTCCGTTGATGTCGGTGGCAAGCTCGATAAAGCGGTTATAAAAACCGTAAGATTTTGCCTTCCACGCTAGGTAACTTGGATCGAGCGGGATGCAATGCCCGCCAATTCCGGGGCCAGGATAAAATGGCATAAATCCGAACGGCTTTGTAGCAGCAGCCTGAATCACATCCCAGACGTCGATACCCATGCGATCGCACATCAGCAACATCTCGTTAACCAATGCTATGTTTACGGCTCGAAAGGTGTTCTCAAGAAGTTTGACCATTTCGGCTTCTCGGGCTCCTCGAACGGTGTGAACGTGATCCACAACCTGCTCGTAGAATGCCGCGATCAATTTTGTTGCCGTCGGCGTAACCCCACCAACCACTTTGGGCGTGTTTTTCAGGCCGTAGGTTGGGTTGCCTGGGTCTACTCGTTCGGGACTGAACGCCACAAAGATGTTCTCGTCCAGGATATGCGAATCTGAGACGAGCTCTTGAGCAACCAGTTCGTCAGTCGTGCCCGGATAGGTCGTTGATTCCAAAATGATGAGGACGCCAGCCTGTTTGAGATGAACCTTCATCGCAGCCACAGACGACTGGATATACGACACATCCGGGTCTTTTGTTTTTCGAAGAGGCGTGGGCACACAAATCGAAATGACATCGGCGTCCGCGAGGTCCGCGTAATTCGCGGTCGCACGATATCGTCCGGTTGCCAACGCTTGATTTAATGTCGAATCCGAGATGTCTAAGATGTGACTTGTGCCCATATTGAGATTGGCCACAGTCTCAAGTGAGACGTCCACGCCGATGCATCGAAACCCTGCGGCGACCACTTCCATTGCAAGCGGGAGTCCAACATAACCCTGTCCAATCACGGCGACAGTGGCATCTTTGTTTTTGATTTTCTGGAGGAGCTGATTCATGGATCCCTACATCACAGCGGAGGTTGTCTCAGGCGGGTATACCTCAAGTAACATTGATTAAGAAGCGAGGTTGAGCCAACAAGTAGGGCATAAATCAATCCACTGTTTTTCACGTGTTGCGCTCGATCGCGAGAAGCGTCCGCGTGGTTGGGTATATGCGGCACGTTTCTTGGAGCTTGTGGCGAGCATGGCCATGTACTACATCCAAGATTTTCTGATACGTGGTGGTGACTTTCGTGGGTGTCTTTGACCGACTTAAACGCGTTGGGGGTTACGGTCTTTCGTCGGCGCTACCCAGAGCTCTCGGTTTTTTTCTTCTGCCGGTTTACGCGCGTTTGATGTCAGAAGCCGACTACGGCCAGTGGTCACTTGCTGAGCTCTACGCAACCCTCGCTGTGACCGCCCTTTTTCTTGGGATCCCCGGCGCCACCACGCGATTGGCGATCCGAAACGAGTCATCGCGTGATATTTCCAAGACATTCTTATCGATGGGAACATTGTCGGTTCTTTTATGCTTGGCCATTGGTGGGGTGGTGGCATTGGTTGCCCCGGAAATCGGAGGTGTAAGCACCTTGCTGGTCTTTGGCAGCATGGCCTCTGTGGGGCTCTTGAGTTTGGTTCAAATCTGTCTGGGACTTTTTCAGGCCGAAGACCGAATTGGCCCCTACAGTCTGGTGTCGGCTCTTCAGTCGCTGGCGCTCGCGGCTTTTGGCGTTGGAGCGTTGTCGCTGCTTTCGGTTGGTATTCTTGGGTTGGTCTGGGGCAGGGCTGTCGCGGCGCTGATTGTTGTGATCACGGGAGCTGTATTGCTCAGACGTCGATTGAGCGCATCCGCCTTGGACTTCGCACTGATGCGTAGCGCGTTGGTATTTTCGGCTCCATTGGTGGTTCACCAATATTCTGCCTTGGCGCTGAACGCTGCCGACCGAATCATCATTGATCGCCTTTTGGGAGTTGAGGCCGTTGGTGTGTATGCCATGGCGTACGCGGTCGGTTCTGCGTTCTCGGTGCTGACCTCGACCACCAGTCTTGTAGTTTCCCCTCGTTATTTTCGCGTCGCCGCCGACTCGCCAGCCCAGGCGCGTTGGCTCTATGAAATGGCCGTGTCTTTTTTATCGGCCACGGGTCTGTTGACCGCGATGGTGCTCCCGATCGTGTTTCGATATGCGTTTCCAGGGAAGTTTGGAGAAGCCTCCGACCTGCTGATTTGGATCATCGGCGGATACATGGCACACGCTGGATTTTCGGTGCTTAGCATGGTGGCTCTTGAGCGAGGCGCGACCAAGATTCTTGCTTCGGTCACCGTTGTCGCAGCGTTGGGTAATATCGGAATGAATCTGATCTTGATTCCACTTTGGGGCGTTTCAGGAGCGGCGATCTCAACACTGTTCGCTTTCATTTGCGAAATGGTCATTGTAGCGTTCGCCTTGCGCCGTTGGGTGCCCATGCGATTGCATGTCTTGCCGATGATTGCACTTGGTGTTGTGTCGGCAGGGGCGTTTTTCCCCGATCTGCGTTGGGGCTGGATTCCAGCCTTTATTGTCCTTGTTACGGTGGTGGTATGGCGATGGCGAAGCCGACCGATAGAAGCAACTTGATGAACCGATTCCGCGGCGCTTTGGCGAATTGCGGTGGATGGAATCCTCGCGGTCAACGCTTTGCGGGGCAGTTGGCCGAGGACAGCGATGCAGCTCAACGATTGGGCATTCTGCATAGCCTGATTCTGTCCAATGGAGTCCGAAAGACCACGAATTACGGCCGCAACGTCGAGTTGGTGCGTGAGGTTCTTCCTTGGCTTCCCGAAGGCGATTTATCGGTTTTGGATGTTGGCGCGTCGTCGGGTACGGATGCAAAGGAGACTGTGGCTGCACTTGGTCCTCGTTGCACCCATTATGTGTTGGCCGATCTTTACTCGAATGTGGTGGTTGATTCCCTTACGGGGCGGGTCTTTGATGAGGACGGTGTCCTTCTGCAACAACGTTTGCCGTTGGGTTTCATCAGCTTTCAATACTCCTATAATTTCGGGTGGCAGCGTACGGCGTTGAAATTGCCGTCCTCGATTTGGAATCGGGCAGGAGCTTTACTGGGCAAGCTTCCAGCCGTTCGCCCAAAACAAATCAGCTTGTTGGACCCGGAAGTCTTGGCGGATCGCCGTGTGTCGCAGGTTCGGTTTGACGTGTTTTCGGGCGCCAATGTGGGGGCTTTTGATTTGATCATTTGCTTACATCTCTTGGTCTCTCGGTACTTCGACGACGCCACCATCCAGGGCGGCCTTGAAAACCTGAAGGCGATGCTTAAAGACGGCGGCGTTCTTGTGGCTGGTGACCTTGAAGACCCCTGGGTTTTCAGGCGCACAGGTGGTCAATTTGTCATGGAGCGTGGGCCGAGAGATGTATGACGCCATTTGCCGTCAGGTCTATTTACCTGCGTTAGACCTCTACAAGGGTTCCCCTTACCCACAGGTTTTTCGCGAGGCCGTTCATAATCAACGGCTTCCCGCGGGTGAACTGCAAGCTCTGCAGGAGTCTAAACTCGCCGCTATCTTGGACCATGCTCGTCGGTATTCGGCTTTTTTTGGCGAGAGAATTTCCCAGAGTTCCCGGTTCGAAGACCTTGGGCTCATGGATAAACAAGACCTCTTTGATGAACTGGATCGCGTTCGCACCGGACGGCCATTGGGCAAGTCGATTGAAGCTTCAACCTCTGGCTCGACAGGAATCGCGCTGCGCTTCTTTTTTGATTCAAATCAGTGGGCGTGGTCGGAGGCCTGCCAATGGCGAGGTCGACAATGGTGGGGCGTCGAGCGCGGTTCCAGGCAGATGACTCTTTGGGCGCGCCCGCTTGGCAAGAAAACTCGCCAGGTCGTGAGTGGTTGGAAGTATCGCCTGCGCAACTCGATGCAGTTCGACACCTTCGAGGATTTTGACGACCAAAAAATCGCGGAAATCATCCGGTCGATCGAAGAATTTCGTCCGGAGCTCATTTACGGCTACGGGTCGAGTCTGGGCCGGGTTGGGACCCATTTACAGACACGTGGACAGGTGTTGAAACATGCTCCGCGAATTGTCGAGTACACAGCAGACCACATGTACGCACAAGAGATCGAGGCGGTCGCAGCAACGATGAACTCGCCAGTATTGTCGGCGTATGGTGCCAGCGAGACGCCCGGCATTGCTCAACAATGTTGGGCGGGCAACATGCACGTATCGACAGATAATGTGGTGGTGGAGTTTCTGCGCCCAGACGGCAGCATGGCGGACCCTGGTGAGACGGCAGAAATTGTCGTGACCACCCTCAATAATTTCGAGATGCCGCTGATCCGCTACCGCGTGGGCGATATGGGCGCCTATCTAGACACCACTTGTCGTTGTGGCGTTCGATTGCCGTTGATGGATCTTCGCCTTGGAAAAGCCGTCGATATCATTTCGACTTCTTCCCATCAGGGCGTTTCGGCCCATGTGCTCGACTATGCGAACCTTTTTTTGATTCGGGAAAACGTGCGCGGAATCAGGCAATTTCACGTGCGACAAAGTGGTCTGGATGAGTTTCATCTGCGAGTCGTCGCAGAACCGGGTGATACGGCGCGTGCTCTTCAAGTTTTTCAGGCACAAATGAGAGAAAAACTTGGTTCGCAGATCGTGATAAGTGTTGAAATTGTGGATGAAATACCATCAACGGGTTCGGGGAAACGCCGGTATTTTTCAAGGGATTCGTTCTGATGAAGCGTCATGTACTCTACATAACTTTCGACGGGCTACTCGAACCGCTGGGTGAGTCTCAGGTGGTGCGTCTTGTGGAGCGACTCTCCAAAATTGATATTGCACGGTTCACGGTGGTCTCGCTCGAAAAAGAAGCGGATTTGCAGGATGTGGCTCGCGTGGACGCGCTCCATGCACGTCTTGCGCAATCCAATATTGTATGGCGTTACGCAGAGTATCGGCATGGGGTCCGTGGCAATGCCGACAACATGACGCGTGTGACAGAAATTGTCGCCGCCGTCGTGCGTCAGGATCGTCCGTCTTTGATCCATGCTCGGAGCTATCAAGCCGGGCTTATCGCAATGGGCGTGCAGGGCGTATCCAAAGTGCCCTATCTTTTCGATTTTCGCGGGTATTGGGTCGATGAGCGTATCGAGGCAAATCGTTGGTTCAAAAATGAACCGAGCTTGCGCGCCGCTCGTGTATTGGAACGGCAACTTTTTCAGAACGCAGCAGGGGTGGTCTCATTAGCCCTTCCTGCAGCTGGTGACACTCTCGACGGCAGATTTGGGGCTTGGGACGACCGCCCGGTTTGGGTGATTCCAACCGCTGTTGATGAGACCGAGTTTAGCTTGGATTTGCGGGCTGAAAAACGCCCACCGGAGCTCGAAGGGAAGTTGGTCATCGGGTTCATTGGTTCGTTCAATTCCTCTTACATGGTTGACCGGAGTTTCGAATTGGTCGCCGACTTGTGTGACCTGCGCGAAGACGCTCATCTGCTGGTCCTTACTCGCCAGAAAGAAGAAGCGATGGCGATGATCCAGAAGGTCGGTATTCCAGAAGGTCGATACTCGGTGGAATCGGCGACGCACGCCGAAATGCCAAAATGGATGGCATCCGTGGATTGGGGTCTGACCTTGCTCTACACCACTCAAGCCAAGCGCGGGTCTATGCCTACTAAATTGGGCGAGTTCCTTGCGAGTGGTGTCCGACCCATTCACCATGGCTGCAATGACGAGGTCACGCGCTGGGTGGATTTCACGGGGTCTGGGATGGTGGTGTCTGATCTGTCCAAGGAGGGCGTTCGTGAGGTGGCAAGAAAAATTGCCGACGATGAGGCCTCGAAGGTTGATCTAGGCCATGCTCGTGAAGTGGCCATGCGCCATTTTTCGTTGGCAAGATGCGCACAGCGTTACGCAGACCTCTACGATGAGCTGATCTGACCCCGAATCTTGGTCAAGACCTCAGCAATCCACGCGCTGGCTGGGACGAGCATCATGACATCGGCCTGGAGCAGGTACCTAATCTGTACGCCACGCAATGCAAAAGCCATGAATAAATAGATTCCAAGGGCCCAAGCCGTGATGAGAACGATTGTCTCGTTGCGACGAAACCGGATGATTCCGACCACGCCCATCACTAAAAGGACCGAGCGAAGCGCAAAAGCCAAGCGGGTGGTCAAGCTCGCTTTTTCGCGCGTTAACTCGTTTTTGAAGAGGATCTTCCAGAGGTTTTTAAGAGGCACCTCGAATGCCCATCGCATCGTATGATGCTTGATGTAGTCACTTTTGAGATCTTTGAACCCAGCTTCGATTTCATCGGTGCAAGGCTGGATGGGGGCCTCTTGTGATCCCCAGAGGCGGATTCCCATTCCACATGTTCTTGCGCGCTCAAAGAGCGCCTCAGTTTTGAGTCGCTCTTCGTCGGATTCCCAGATGTGTGGCGGACCTGCGAGCGGCTGATTCTGCGCGATTCGATTTAGATATGTGCCCTGATCAGGGGCCCAAGTCGCAATCCAATCGATCGCAGCCATCGTATCCGGCGCGTATTGTGGATACCCCGACGAGCCTGCCCGAAAGACAATGAACTCATGATGCACCAGAATATTTCGTAGTGGCCACGGTGCAAAAACACACGAAAAAGACACCACCCCCACCACTCCTGCGATCAGGATGTTTCGATAGGAATTTCGCTGCCGATACAACCAAATGGCGGCCGCAGGCAGTGCGAGCAAAATCAAATATTCACGGGTTAAAGTCGCCAAGGCAATGAACGCCGCGTCAAGGAACGCATCACGAGCCACCGTGGTTTTTTCACGTGAGAGGAAAATCAATCCGACGATCGTGAGGAAGGTTGTTACAACGTCTGGAACAGTGGGCGTGATCCACAACAAAGCAAACGGGTAGACCGAATAAAGCAATCCGGCCAAAAGTCCGACGAAAGGTAGCTTCGTACGATCGCCAAGCCGAACAAGCGCGCCGGCGTTGATCGCGTCGAGACCCACCTGAAACACCGCAACTACTTTCAGAAGGGGCCAAGGCAGAAACGAAAATAAAAGCAGCAGAAAAGCGTAACCCGGAACTCGCGTAAACAGGCCGTCATGTAGATTTGGATCGGAGGTGTAGGTTCCAATCTCACGCAGGTTCATCGCGGGCGCGACGAACGATTCGGTGTCGGCGTGCTGATAAATTTGGTCGCCCAATAACCGTGGCGCTACAAAGAGCCAGAAGAGTATCCGAATGACGAGCGCGGCCAGAATCACCAACATTACAGGCGAGGGCCGCCTCATGAATCGCCTCGAACAATGTCCGCGATTTTGTCGGCCGCGGCATCCCATCGGTAGCGCGAGGCGCTGATCTGTGCACTTTCACGAAGCTGTCGATCAAAGTCCGGTTCGGTAGAAATTCTGAGGAGCTGGTCGACCCAATTCTGGGGATCGGATGGGTCCAGCAAAAGCCCCCCGGTCCCGACGACCTCGGGCAATGACGTTCGATTAGAACATAATACAGCAGCGCCCGACGCCATCGCTTCAAGCGGAGCGAGTCCGAAGCCTTCGTTCAGCGAAGGGAAAACAAAGGCTGTTGCGCGTTGCATCATGCCCGAGAGTTGTTCCCGCTCGACGTAACCTTGAAGTCTGGTGTGGTTCCACATTCCCCGTGAGACAAGGCGGCGACGTGTCGGTTCAAAGGCTCCAGCGTCAAGACGTCCGGTCAGAACGAGCTCGAGGTCGAGCCCCCAATGCCTGGCCAATGCAAGAATATCCGCGAGGAACGGCGTGTTTTTGTGCGGGGCGAGAGTGCCACTGTAGAGCAGGTATCTAGGCGGCAAATCCAGAGGGGCCAAAATACGGTCCAGATCGTCTTTGCTTCGAGTCCGATAGGTCTCTCGGTCGTAACCCTCTCCGACCACCTTTAGGCGATTTTGCTTCACTCCAGAGTGTTTCAGAACATCGATGGCAGTGTTTTCCGAGACGCAAATCACGGACTCACATGAATTCAAGACAATGGGCAGTGCGAACTGAGCATAGGCTCGAAGCAACGGCGAAAAGTACTTCGATGGGTGCGACAACATCGTGAGGTCATGAATCACGATGATTTGACGGATGGGCGGCAGTGTCATGCCTTCGTGGAAGGGCACAAAAAGAGCGTCGCAATCGTGTTCTTTTAAGGCCTGAGGCAACAGGAAGTTGAGCGCAAAAAACCGGAAGGGAAGGCGCGCGAGCGACGTCGAAACGGGAGGCCCCTTCAGTCGCACAACCGTCTTGACGCCCCATGATTCGGGGATTTTGGTGTCTTCGAGGGTAAAGAAAATATGGTCGGGAAAAATCCGCGTGATACGCGCGCAGATCTCAGCGATGTAGACACCGAGACCACCCGGTTTTTCGTCGACGATGGGAACCCAAAGTCCAAGTTTCATAAATTCGACCCAAAATAATGCGGGGTCGAAAAGTACAGCGTTAGGGGCTCTTTGTCATCTGGTCTGGACGCTCAGGGATCATATTAGAAATGACGTCCCTAACCACGCTCCGGAAGCCGTTGCTGTGTCGATGGTAGTCGCCAGCCACAGCCATTTCGGCGATGACCTTTATGCGGCTGAATCGCGGAATTTCTTGAAGGCTTTCTCGCTCTCTCAGGTGCTTGGCCTTGGACGCCATCGCCCGCACGAGCAGGCTGCCGCTTGGGCCAAGGCTGACACCTTCGAATCGATCAACCAGATTCTCGAAGCTCACAGCGGTGGGTGAAATGGACCGTTGGACGGCGCTCTTTTTTCCCAATGACCCACTGACCTGAGCACTATGTTGCCGATAGTCGAGCAGCGCCATAGGCACCAGGCCAACACGCCCGATTGAAGCACCAATCAAAGCGGTAAAATTATCGTGACCAAAGGGCATTGGGATCGGGAAAACTAGGCTTCGCATCTGGTCAGAGTTACGATAGGCCATGGTTAAGCCGAACGCGATGGTGTGATTTCCGAGGTGTTCAAGAGGATCGAAGCCGGCCGGATCAAAGTCTAGGCGTCGCCATAACGTTGTGCCGATGGGTTTTCGGTCAGTATCGACAAGGTCGGCATCGCAAAAGACGACTGTCGTTTCATTGTCGAATTCGCGGAGCATGCGTTCGATTTTGTAGGGATGCCAGAAATCGTCCTGATCACAACAAAACACGAATTCACCCCGGCAGGCCTTCATCGCACGCTCAAAGTTCCTTGTTGGGCCATGACCACCATCGGTGGCGATGATCCTAAGCGGAATCTCGGCCGCGTAGTGTCGAAGTATCTTCAGCGTGTCGTCGGTCGAGCCGTCGTCAGCGACGACGATTTCGATGGGTGGAAAGGTCTGCCGGATCAGGCTTTCGAGTTGGATCTCAAGGAACTTGGCGCCGTTGAATGTTGCGAGTGCGATTGAAACTCTGGGTTCACCCATGGATCACCCTCAGCCATTGCTCAGCGACATGGCCTAGCTCGTATTCTTGCTCAGCATGCAAGCAGGCTGAGAGCCTCAACGTCTTCAACTTGGAGCGGTCTAAATCCAAGATGTCGATGGCTTGTCCAACCGTTTGACTGGTAACTGAGGAAATCAGCAACCCGGTTTGACCGTCCACAATGATACTTGCCGGACCGACATTATCGGAAGCAATGCAAGTTGCGCCGCATGCCATCGCCTCGATGATTGCGATTCCAAAGAGCTCCTCCCAACCGGGCGTGCGAATCGACGGCTGAATCAACACGTGCGTCTTTTGATATGCCCGACTGAGGTTGTCTCCCTTGAGGAATCCAAGGTTCTGAATGTGCGCGTGTTTCTTTGCTGCCACGTCAACCGCTACAGACAGCGGACCTTCGCCGGCAAATTTCCAGTCAATATTGGGCCGTGAAATCGCCGCGTCCAGAATTTCGAGAATACCCTTTTCTGCGACCATTCTGCCGACAAACAAAGCTTGAAGCCTGCCATCGTTGTGGAGGGTGCCTGGAAAGAAACGCTCGGGATCGTAGGCGTGCGGAATCGTTGTAGCTCGGGCTCCGTATTGCTCTACGGCTCGAGCGGCGTCCGAGGTAACCGCCACGACTTCAAGTCCATTTAGGAATTGCCACCAAGCACGGGCGAGCACTCGGTTTCTTGGATGATGTACGGTGTTTCCAAACGTCCAGCGCGGCCATGATGTCGACAGAATGATCCGATTACGCTTCTTGAGGACGGCAAGAAACCAAACCCAGTGGTTAAACGGAGCAACCCCAACAATAATTATCTCATCTTGCATTCGAATGAGTTTTCCGAGCGCGACTGCGGAGAGTAAATTCTTCTTGGCGCCTTGAAAATTGCCCAGAACGAAGTCACGGATGGCTGCCCGTGGGGTCGACAATGTCGGTAAATATTCAAACGAATATTCACTTTTTCCAGCCAAGAATTCGTGGGGCAAGTAGTGACGGCGGGCGCCGTATTCATGCAAAATATAACATGTTTTCATTGGATGATTGTTCGTCATTCAACATGATGGCGTGAATGAGGCGCTCGAAACACGGTGGTTTCCCATACATATGTATTGCTAGGACCAAGCGAACGGAATTTTGTTTCGAAAAAACCCGCAAGTCGCAGATGATCTTGGACCTCGCCGTACTGCACTCGTTCGGAGTTATCGAGCAGGATCGCACCACCGGGTTTCACTTTGTTGATCGCGCGCATCACACAACTTGCTCGCGCCCTCCCATCGACGATGACGAGGTCAAAATAGCCATCGTCGAACTCGTCGATTGAACAAACGTAGTCCTTGAATGAGTTCGTTTCATGGCCGGCCGAAAAAGAGCGAAAAGAATACCCGTCGTATTTTTCTTTTTTGTCCGTCTTTGTGGGCAGTATTTTTCGTAGGTCGAGGTTGCCGATTTTTCGCTCGGAAATCACGCAGGAGATGAAGTCGTAGAAGCCCGAGTCATGCTCGATACTCACCACATGCTGAGTTCTCCGCGCAAAAAACAGCGAAGACCCTCCACTTCCGTACTCAAAAACCTGCATATTGGGCCGCAGCCATGATTCAAGCCATGCGATCGCGTCGAAATTGATCCAAGGGACTTCGTCAGCGACCGTGGAGTGATGTGGCAGCAGGCTTGTGAGCCATGGTGCGAGATGGCGCAACTCCTTGGGTTCGGCCCATGCGACTCGCGCCGTGGACTTCATGACCGAGCCAATTTTGACAACAAATTCCGGGTCGGAGGTCAGCTTTCTGCCGAGAACAAATATGCGTGATAAGGAACTCATTTCGACTCTGTGTTCTTAATGTTCGTAGTTCGAACCCGGTACGACTCAAAGAAACCAACCAAGTTTTGGCACAAATTAGGCCAGGAAAACCGCTCCAAGGCGTTGGCTCTAAGCTCAGTTCCCACGCTTTCTCTGTCGAGCCGTGTCATAGCACGGTGTAACGCAAGCGTCATCGCGGAGTCATTTTCCACTGCAACGATCTCGCCCAACCTGCCGTCATCGGTGATGTCTCTTGCGGCACCCACGTCTGTCGAAACGATGAAACAACGCGCGACAGCGGCTTCGACCAACACCAAACCAAAGCTCTCCCATCGCGATGAGAGTGCAAAAATGGCTGCGCGTTCAAAATGCTCAAAAAGCACGGACCGGTCGGTGAGTTGCCCCACCAAGCGGATGTCGTCACTGAGCTTTTGGTGGGCTAACCACTTGGCGAAATCACCTTCGACCGACCCCACCAGATCCAAGCGCCAGCTCGCTCTCTCTTGGGGCGAAATTGCAGCAAATGCCTGAACAAGTCCTTCGATATTCTTCTGAGGCATTCCCAGTCGCGCGACACATAAGATTACGTTTTCTTTTCGGGGTTTCGGCCGATCAATCCATTCATCCTTCAACGAAAAACCGTTGGCAAAAAGGTGAATGGGTTTTCCGATTCGATCAAAGTAGGGTTGCACCGTTTTGAGTAGCGTTGACGTCTCGATCGTAAAAAAGTCGATCGGACTGGCTGCAAAGAGCCGGTCGTTGAATTTGGCTTTTGGAGAGGTTCGTGTCGTCAGCATGGCTGCCGAGCGCTCATCCATATCGAGTTTAAGAACACAGATCCCGTCGGGTCGAATCTCTTTATAAATATGTGCGTAGACCGTGCTCTCGATTGTGAGTTGATAGAGCAGCAGGACGTCGAACCGATGAGCGTTCTTCCTCAGCCAATCCGAGAGCTTGGCAAATCGCGTGGCGCGCGACGAATGATAACCTAAATCTTGGACTTCAACCCAGGGGGCCAGGACTTCTGGATCGACCGGTGTGCTCTCGATGCGCGTGTAGACCAGGCAGGCGTTCCACCCAAGATCTCGCGCAAATGTCAGCGGTATCTGGCCCACATCCTTGTGATAGGCGATGGGTCGTAAGCGCGGAAACAACACACAGATCTTCATGACGACTTGCTCAGGTGTGACGAAATGAAAACAAGTCCCAGAGCTACGATTCCCTCGACAATGACCATGGTGACGATCATTCCAGTCACTCCGAAAGATGCCGTCAGGGGCCATGCCAGAAGAATGAAAACACTCGACGCGATCACGTAGACGATGAATAAACGCCTGAATTTCTGGGTCGCCATGATGAAGAGATTCATCATCACGCTGATGCCAGAAAAAAGTACCACAGGTAGGAGCATTCGCAGATAAACGGTTCCGACTGGTTGAGGGCTCCCAGAGATCAGTTCAAGAATCCACGGGGCAGCGACAGCCACCGCTAAGACCGCACTTAAAACACCCACCAGCGTTGCTGCGAGTGTTTTTTCACGAGCCTTTCGATACGACTCGTCGTCTTCGGCGGCTCGACAAATCGTGGCGTAAACGGATTGTGCGGCAGGGGCGACAAAGGAACTGATCAGCCCTGCAAGGCGTTGTGCCATCGCGTAGAGGCCGAATTGCAGGTCTGAAGCCAGCGCCCCGAGAATGATCATTGATCCACGTGCATAAATATGACTTGGAAGTGTTCCACCGAATGCTCTTAGCGATTCGGCGAACGTCTCCACCATCATTGTGGTGTCTGGTTGCGGCCTTCTGGAGACTCCGAGACGTCGAAGCAGAGTCCACGATCCAAGCCCGGTGAAGAAGACCGGAGCTGCTGTGACGAGGGCAGCCGCGGTGATGTCCTGTTCTGTGCGAACAAACACAAGGAGTAGGCCGATGGCAATCACGCGGGCCACGGCATTCAGTATGGTGACAAAGCCCAAGCGCTCGAGACCCATGAACAGCCACATTGGGAAGAGCATTTCGCCAGCAAGCAAGGGGATAAGCGCCAGGAAAATCGATCGGTCGACATCCCAGCTTGGGATGTAAAAGGTCAGAATGACCAACAACGGTGCGGTAACGAGGAATAGGAGTCCCCGCACCGAAGCGACACTCCAGAAGACTTTGGAGAGTTCCTCTGGATTGTCGCGGATTCGAGCGATTCGCGCAGTCGCTGTGTAGTTAAACGCGAGATTGACGAAGAGAACGCCCACTTGGACGATCGCGAGCACACGGGTGACGCGGCCAAATCCGTCGAGTCCGATGATTCGAATCAAATACGGAAAGGTGAAGATCGGCACCAGATAATTGATTGCCTGCAGCGTATAAAGCGCAGCGGCATTGCCAATGATCGTGGAGTGTTTGCCACGCATCACGAAGCGTTAGTGGGTGTGCATTGTGAACGGTGAATCGACATCGTCTTCATGACGGATTTCGTCGATCGGCTCTGCATAGTCCACCCCCCGAAAAAGCGCATTGGGGCAATTAATGACGATTCCACAAAGGTGTGAGACGTTTTTGTAGGCATGAACAACACCCGGTGGAATGATGACGGTCATTGGGCTGTCTTGGCCAACAAAGATGGTGTCAACGTGATTAAACGTCGCCGAATTGGGGCGATTATCCCAGACCCGCAACATGAAGTTGCCTGGGCCCAAAAAGCAAAAGTAGTCCGTTTGATCGACATGTTCATGTGGCCCACGAATCACGCCGGGTTCGGTTTGTGAGATGTAAGTCATGACAGGACGCTGTGATGCTTCGACATTGTCGGTGCGCCACAGCTCGGCCAGCCAACCACGATCGTCGACAAATTTTCGGATTGCTCCGACTTTGACGTCGTGAATTTTGCCCTTTTTGAATTCCCGTTGCATAAAGCCCTCCTTTCGGACGCCGAAGTTACGCAGGTCGACGTCCTTTGCCAAGCGTCCATCGAGTTCGGGTTGCGCAAGGGCGTTGGGGCCCCTAGTTTGGGACAATCATATCATTGGGAACATCGATGAAGCAGGACGTCAAAGAGTTGGCTCGCGAGATTCTATCCGAACCTATGACAGAGCGACTAAGGGTACTTCGGCACACCAGTGTCAGTATTTGGAACACTCCGCGTTGTACGATCAATCGCCTGCGGATCAAAGAACTAGTAGCGCAAAACCCGCGACTGCATCTCGGCTGCGGACCTGTCCGCTTACCGGGTTTCGTGAACCTCGACTATCGCCCAACGGCGGGAGCTGACCTTGCGATGGACTGCACCGACCTGGCACCGCTGGGGAAAGAAGTGGTGGAGCTCATTTACTCCAATGCGTTTTTCGAGCACCTTTTTAAGGCCGATGGCGCTTCATGTTTGTCGTCATGTTATGTAGCGCTCCAAACGAATGGAACGCTCGTGTTTTCGGGCATTCCCGACTTCGAATCTCTGGCTGTCGCTTACCTTACAAAAAAGCCTGGCATCACCACCAACGTGTTTGATTTGTCTCAGGTTTATCGTTACACGCACGGCAATCCCGAAGAGGCGCATGGTTGGTGGGCTGGCCAGCTTCACAAATCCCTATTTGACGCTTCAAGTGTGACCGAGTCTTTGCTGGAATCCGGTTTTCGCGACTTCGTGATTTTCCGATATGCCTTTCGGGACGAACCAGTGGCGCTCAATCTCGCATGGGTGGCACGAAAAGGGGGAGCGTTGACCAAAGAAGATGCTCTTGAACAGTTATTGGCGCTCAACCAAGATGTGAATCCACTCGGTGTGGAAGTGTTGGTGAGCTGATCCAATGCGTTTTCTCTTTTTGTGTGAAGGCACGACTGTACCGGCATCGCGTTATCGTGTTCTCCAGTTTCTACCCCATTTCAAGGTGCACGGAATCGAGGCGGTCGTTCGATTTGGATACGGTGACGACTATAATCGTGTGGCTGGGACTCGAAGCGCTCCGCTCTATAAGACTATAATGCGCGCGCGCAGATTGGTCTTTGCAGCCGATGCCGATGAGTATGATGGTGTCTTTTTGCAGCGTCCAACATTCCCTCAGAATGCTTGGGGTGAAGAACTCGTTCATTGGATCAATCCTCGGACTATTTTTGATTTTGACGATTCACTCTGGATGTTGGGGGATGGAA
>JBFFMO010000009.1:0-17813 GCA_041554035.1 Allomicrovenator sp.
CCCAGAAAACCGCCAAAAAATGGCAGAACGGTCCACGACGCAATTCCAGCCAACAGCGTCATCACAGCAAGCGGCGAAGCCTTCTCTTCTGCGGGTCTTGGGGGTTGCGACGGCGGCGTGAAATTCATCTGTCCCTGACCCAAGCGAAGCAAAACCAAACTAAATTCGATCAATAAACGTCTCATTATTTCCTCACGAAAAAAGTACGTGTTGCTTCAGAAAGTCGAGCACCGACCGATAAAAATGGTCGATATTTTCGGGCCGACGCCAGCCATGACCTTCGTTTTCGTAGACGTGGTATTCGCATGGAACACCACGGCTCTTTAACGCTCCAACGATGGCTTCGGCTTGGTCCAAAGGCACGACCTTATCCTCGGCACCGTGATAAACAGCGAGTGTATCCGAGATCTTGTCGGCTTTGAAAATTGGAGACCGAGCTCGGTACAAATCCGACGCATCAGGCAGAGCTCCCACCAACATGTCGTTGTAGGCCGCTTCGAATTTATGCGTGCCCATGGCGAGCGTGAAAAGATTCGCGATGCCGTAGAGGCAGATGCCTGCCTTGAAAACGCCAGGATGGTCAGTGAGCGCCTGAAGCACCGTGTAGCCACCCGCGCTGCCGCCCATGATCACGATTTTATTCGGATCAGCCAGCCCTGCCTCGGCCAGATAGCGTGCGGCGCTCACCGCGTCTTCGACGTCGGCCACCCCCCATTGTCCAAGCAAGGCATCCTGATACTGACGACCATAACCGGTGCTGCCGCGGTAATTCACGTCCAAGACAGCAAAACCACGTGTGGCAAAAAACTGGTTTTTTGCGCTGTAGGCCGCAGTCGCCTGAGATGTCGGCCCGCCATGAATCATCACGATGGCCGGTGGTTTTCCGGCCGCTTCAAAGCGGCTATTCGTCGGCCCATAAAAATTGCCGTACGCCTCGGTGGTGCCTTGTTTTCCTGCAACCAACCAATGAACCCGCTCCACGTGCGAGAGCTCGCTTACCGGCACGGTTTCTGAAGTCGCGCGATTGGCGACGTGGTGGTCTACGCCTCCAACCAGCGTCACAATACGTGGCGGAATTCGACTCGCAGTCCCGACAAACGCAACATCGCCGTAGGATGAGGTCGAAGGCTGGCCGACAAACTCATAGGCTGCCGCTCCGGACACGGCGTTTTCATCGCCATCGATGCCAAGCTGAACCAACGAACAGACACTGCGTTCATTCCTGCAGGCAAAAATTGACGATGAATCGAAAGTCCATGCCATATAACGCTGTCCTTGAGCCCACGCAGGGCCCGCATAGTCAGCATCCATGGTCGACAGCTTCACGTTCACGCCCTCGGACAGATGCCGAAGGAAAACGTGATTTTTGCCTAACTCATCGCTGATATAGGCAAGATAATTTCCGTCCGGGGAAAACGCCGGTTGTTGAACCGAGGTTTTGGGCCCACCCGCGACGACTTCGATGGCGCCCAATCGCAAGCCGGTTGCTCCGGCATCAACGTGCGCGACTTCCAGACGTGTGCCGTCCCACGGCATGTTTGGCTGGTCCCATGCGATCCAGGCCAGCTTTGTGCCGTCGTGATTGAAGGCAGGTTGCATGTAAAAATCGCCGCCCACGACGATTTTCTGGGGCCACTGTTTTCCGTGAGCGTCCACAACGGCAAGGCCGTCGTATTTGCCATCCGAAAACACATAAACCACCCAGCGCCCATCGGGCGAAATCGTAGGTGAGGCGATGTCGTAACCCATGGCCGGGCTGATCGGCTTAGGCGCGCCGCCAGCCAAGCCCACACGCCAGAGTCGACCATCGCCCACAAAAACCGCGAAATCGACATGCACATCGAACTCACCGCCTCCATACCCGACGCCTCCACGAACATTCACAGGTCCCGAGATATCTCGCGAAGCCTGACCAAAAAGCTGGGCGACCAAAACACCGTCGGCTCCCCTGCCCTCGGCCCAAACCAGCCATCGCCCCTCGCGGGACCAACGCACATCATTGAGGCGTTTTTGCCCGGCCAGCATATCGGTCGTCACGGGACTCTCCCAGAGCCCGTGTAAACGTCGCGTCTTCATTAAATTAACCTGATTAAAGAAAGATGGTTGGGGCACACGTCGAAACGCCCGCGCCCACGATATAACGACCTGTGTCCTGAATGACTTCTCTCACAGAATCGTCAGCGGGATTGACCTCAAAGACGCGAGTGCTCGCGTCGTCGAATCCCTTGTAAAAGACCCAAAAGCGACCGCCCCAATGCGCAAATGCCCAGGCATTGGCGTCGCCATCAAGCTCGATCGGGATGCTGCGAACCTCTTGACCGGTCGCTGGAGAGACCTGAGCCACGCGCGGCGGAAAGGTGTTAGGAAAGAACGCCCAGAGCTCGGCGTTTGCGGTGCCTGACATCTCTGGCCACCCACCAATCGTCCCCACTTCGGTGACCTGAAGGCTGGAAAGCGTGATGTAGCCAAATTGAGGCTCGCCTGACCCGATATCGGCTTCGGATCCACCGGCGATATAAAGGGTCTCGTCTGGGAATCCCGCACGATTCAGGACAAATCCCATTCCAAAAACATCAAAGCCCCTTTGACCCGGCTGGAAGGAAGTCGACTGGCAGCTCGCATCGGTCGTGCTGACTTTGAACAAATCGCCGGAGCTGTAAAGAACCCAGGCCGTGGCATTTCGGTCGACGCTCATCGAAAACGGCGTGTCGCCGGCGGTCACGGGGCAATTCAGCTGCCCGATCTCGGTGAACGACAGCTCCTTGGCGTCAAAACGGACCAATTTGCCCTGGTTTTCAGGATTCTCGACGTCGGCCTCGACCACATATACGGGGCGGGCTTCTTCGGGACATTGATCGTTGAGATTATTCGCTGTGTTATTCGTCGTCGTGTTGTTCGCGACGTTATTCGTGGCGGTGCCGTTATTCACGGTCGTGTTATTCACCGTATTATTCATGGTCGTGTTGTTGGTGGTGTTGTTGATCACCAACGGCTTTTCCGTGGCCGAATCGTCACCGCAGGCGACCATCCCAAGGAGTGCGCAACATGCCAGACTACGTGCCAGATAACGGGTTTTCATGTGGACTCTTCTGTTCGTGGATTTTCGTCGCCATCATGGCCGCTTAGGCACGGAATTTCAACGATCGACACAATGAACCTGGATCGACGACGAAATCTCGGTGATTCCGTCGTTGAGGGCACAAGGACCGGCGACTCGTTTGGCGGCGACGACGTAGGCAAAGGCATTTTTTCCAAGGTCGACCAGCGCCAGCCCATTCTTGTCACGGAAACCAAAGATGTTGGAATCAGGCTGGCCCTTAGCGTGCAATGTCGCCCCGTCGGTCGAAAAGAGCGTCAAATCATCACCCACGCTCGCAGCGATCCATTTACCGTTCGATTTCCCCACCCGTTCTGCCTGCGGCCCAATTTCCACCGAGCCGGTCTCCCAATTCAGGGCAGCCAGAAACGAGGTATTCTGGCGACGAATCGTGACAAAGCTTTTTGCACCCGAGACCCAATCGACAAGCTCATAGGGGACGTCGGACGGTGCTATGGGCTCATCGACAGGCAGCCGAGCACCCGTCTCTGGAAAGTAGATTTCCTGGGATGCACCACAGGTGAGCAACACGCTCGGCGCGCCGAACGCGACGCCCGAAACGACACACCCTTGGGGCAAAACGAGTTCTTTTGCGTCGTCGCGAATCGCGTTCGACTTCAAGTCGATCGTCATGACTCGGCCGAGCGGCAGCAACGCGCGATCAAGGGGAATCGATCTGGCGATGTTCACCAACATGGACGAAGAGCGGCCCTCGAAGCCATACCTACCGATGCTGCGCGCAAATCTTGGACACCAGGAGCATGCGCAGGACGTTTTTTCTTTGGGGAAGGCGTCTTCGGGTTCAACGATCTTCATCGCCGCCCACCCAAATGGCGTGGGCTCAGCCCGCCATAAACGGCCGGGCGGCGTGAGGGTTTCTTCGGCGCCGGTTTTCAGGTCACGAACTCGATAACGATTTCCCTGAATAATCCACCCCAACCAACGCCCACTTATATCGAACGCCGCCTGCCGAGGCTTCATGCACGGATTCGCCACATCGGCGGACGTGTCCGCGTCGGCCAGCATGGTCGAACTCTTCGTTTGAGCGTCAAAGAGCAACAACTCAGCTGCCCTCCGGTAAACAAAGAAGCGTGAATTGGAATCCGTGGCGATCAGCTCATCCGGCTCCAGCAGACCTGCGCCCTTTCGGTTCACCAACACCAGTCGCGGCAAGTCGCCCTCCGGCTCGCCGTGTTCACCCACACGGCCTTCAATCTTGCCATCCGAATTCGTGTCGCGATCGAAGACGCGAAGCAGGAAGACTTCGCCCTTAGCATCGGCCCACTCCACAAAACCGGGCGCGGCACTCAGTGTCGTGGTGACCAGACCTACCGGCTGCAAAATCGACGCGGCAGGCTGCTTGGAGGCCTTGGATTGGCAGCCCGATGCAAAAATTGCCAAAAAGCAGAGAATGACGCAGACCAGCACTTGGTCGATCGTCCAGTTATCATGCAGTCCAACGGAGGAACTTGACCCGCACCGATCTGGTTTGGTACGTTCCGCGCCATCCTTTACGTTGACAACAAAATTTACGGAAAAGCCCAGTGTATTCGGGCGATCTTGGAGATGAATCATGAGAAACAGTTTTAAGTTTGGTGTAGCTCTTGCTCTTGTTGCTGGATTTGCTGCCTGTGGTGATGACGACAAACCTGCGACAAACAACGCAAACAACACCACGAATAACACGACGAACAACACCACGAACAACACGACGAATAACACGACGAATAACACGACGAATAACACGACGAATAACACGACGACGAACAACGCGACCAACAACACCACCACCGCTCCCGAGCCACCCAAATGTGGTGATGTTGACGAGCCCGATCGTTGCGCGATTTCGCCTGACGGATTCGAGTGGGGAACTGCGTCGCTTATCAGCAGCTTTGTTGTGGCTGCAGAAGACGAAGATTGCTGCTTCGATTTCAACAACGACAACGCCAACGACAACGCTCTTGGTGCCGTCCTCGCGCTTGTCGGTCTCGACAGCGTCAACGCTTCGATCGCAGACAGCATCTCTTCGGGCTCGCTTGCACTCGCACTTGAGCACGACGGTCTTGTGAATCTCGACACGAATGATAATTTCACCGTGAACTTCTGGCTCAGCAAATGGGACGGCATCACCGAGATCGACCCAGCTGGAAACAACACCGTGCTCATCGATCCTCTTTCGATCGACGCTGGTGTTCAGCCAAAAGCATACGTCCCGAACGGCACGCTTGCTGCGAACAAAATCGCTGCTGGTCCAGGCAAAATCGTCATCAACATCGAGCTTTTCGGAAGCTCGCTTGCACTCGCGATCTCGGGCGCACAACTCACCGCCAACGTCGATCCAGACAACAGCGGCCTTGGTTCAGGCGTTGCGCTCACAAGCGGCAAAATCGGTGGATACGTCAAGGTTTCGGACATCATCGACGCTGTTAACGTCTTCGCAGCAACTTGCGAATGCTCGGGAATCGCTGGCGATCTCGTGACCTACAGCGAAGCAACCACTTCGGCGACATGCAACGGCGACCTCGCTGGTGCTCAGACTGCCTGTGAAACTGCTGGTCAAGATTCATGCGTAAGCATCATCTCGAATTGCAGCCTACTCACACAGGGCCTCCCATTGTTCACCGACATCGACTCGGACAACGACGGAACTCCTGACGCACTTTCGCTCGGCGCAACTTTCACCGCTGCCGGCGCTCGCATCAACGGTATCGCTCCAGCTCTCTAATCCAAGCTGAACGATATCAAAGAGGGCCTTCGGGCCCTTTTTTGTTTCTTGTCAGGTTATGTAAGGGGTCCATCTCTCGACTCGGAGTCGCGCGGACGATAGAGTCATCGTCATGAAGAACTTACTTTTGATCCTCAGTCTTATTCTCGCAGCGTGTGGCGACTCCACCGTGATCGTGCCCACCACCCCAGACGATCAAGACGCGGAGACGCAACAAGATCAAGGCGACGATGGCACAGATCCTGTTCCCGAATTGCCACTGCCGGAACTCCCTGCACCCCCTGAGCCGGTCGACCCGATGGTGCCGAATCCCGAAGATCCCATCGTGGAACCCGAGCCCATGGCTCCGGTTGTGCAGCCCGCCTACAAAGTCCAAAAAGCCGTCGACGAGCAATGCTCGACCGGCGCTGTAAAAGGTCTGTCGATTCAGCTCCTTGACCAGATGAATTGCCTTTCGCCAGGCATCATGAAGTCGTTTGGTGGTTCGGGCTCGATCACATATTCAGCTTCGGTATTTCCGTTCCAGCAAGGCCCGGCTACCGACACACTCATCAGCGTTGTGGCAGGTGGAGGAACACTCAGGGTGAACTCGGCTTTACGCACGTTGCCTGGGCAATACCTGCTCTATCAGTGGTACGTCCGCGGGCTGTGCAACGCGAACCTCGCCGCCAAACCTGGTGCCAGCAACCATAACGGTGGCCTGGCTCTGGACATCAACGATTCGGGCACCTGGCGCACTCGCATGCGCAACAAGTCGTATATCGATAACGTCAGCGGCGAAGCGTGGCATTTCTACTACTCGGGTGCGGGCGGGAAAGACGTTCGCTCATTGTCGGTTCTGGCGTTCCAGCAGCTTTGGAACAAGAACTACCCCGACGAAAAACTCGACGAGGACGGCGTCTACGGTCCTAAGACCGAGGGCGCGTTGAAACGCTCGCCAGCAGAGGGGTTCGCGATTCCACCGATGTGCATGTCGACGATGCAATTTGTCGGATACCCGTTCGACGTGCCGATCGAGGCCTTGATCGAAGAAGACCAGGATGGAGATTCCGTCTTCCGCGTCAGCACGACTTCGGGCATCGACGTCATCGAATACCGCGTCGACGGCGAGGTGATTCAGTCTGTGAGCCGGCAAGAAGACCCCTTCTTTACGGCCAGACTCGATCTGCCGAATCACACCGATGTCGAAGTGGTTGCCTACGACCGTGAAGGTCGTGTCCGCGGTTCTTCCACCGCCCTACTTCGCGCCGACTTCATCGCGCGTCCATTGGGCGATGGAAATTACTCGGTGATGCCGCGCGATCCGCACGCATACTTGGACCCAGTAGGGGTTCCAAGCAGCGCTCATGTCGTGCCAGGCTGGCGCGAAATGCTGATCACGATTCCCGACACCGCGTCATTTGATGTGTCGTTGCTGAAGTAGCCTGCGATTGGTGCGCGGGCAGGATGTCCGCCCTGCTTCTGGTACGCGAGCCAGGCCAAGCCTTGCGATTGATACGCAGGCGACTGGTCCTTCCAAATTTTTCTGAGTGTTCGTTAAGCTTGGGCTGGACGACTGATCGCTCGTCATCGCGCCGGAAGCCAGCGAATCAAATGACCTCAGGCTGTTACGAGTGGGCAAGATGCCCGCGGACCGAACCGCAATGCGGGCCATAGGGCCCGCGGACCGAATCGCAAGTCACAGGTGGGCAGGATGCCCGCGGACCGAATCGCAATGCGGGCCATCCGGCCGATAACCGACAACCGACCGTCGTCCGCTACTTCCGAACGCGTTTATGGAGGGGATTGGAGGCCAAGGATTTGGCCAACTTCTCGAACGCTTTGAGGTCGTTTGCACCGACGGTCTTTCGCGTCTCAGCCACAAGCTGGGGGGTGTTGGGTGCATCCACAACCAGCAAAGCCTTACGCGCTTCGTTGCGCAATTCAGGTTGAGCCAACCACATGCCCATCAGGGCGGTAGCTACGCTCGATCGGACCGCATCGCCTTCGCCGGATTTTGACACCACATCGGTTGTCCAAGCCCACGAATTACCAGTTTCACGCAGCGCGGCGAGTGTGTTTTCGGCTTCGATACCGGTGGCTGTTCGCGAACGACTCGCCAAATGGTCGGCCATCACCAAGCGTCGACACTGTCCCATGCCTCGTAGAATCGCCAGAGCGCGTGGGGTCGTGCCTGCAGACGCGTCGATCAAGACCTTTGCGGCTTCGGCGTCCTGAAGCTTACCAAGAGCCTCGGCGGCGCTCGTCAGGATCTGAACGTCGGCTTCGGTCCGAACCACATGTTCCAAGACGGCACGCGCGGCCGGATTTCGCTGCCTGCCCACCGCAAACAACAAACCAATACGCCATCCTTGCCGCACGCTTGGGCGTGCTTTTTCGAAGGGTCGATCTTCCATCAAGTCTTGAAGCATCGGGTAGAGCCCTGCGGCGCCCAAGGTCTCCATCGTGGTTCCAACCACAGCGATTCGACCGCGCTTGCGGGAATCGAGCTCCACCATCTGGTTGCGCAGGCCTTCCAGGGATTTGTACACCGCCGCATCGCGGTCCCGGTCGACCCGAATCTCGGCCCGAGTGGCGTCAAGCGCATCAGCTGCCGAAGCAACTGTCGTCCATCCCATCGTGCCCACGAGTGCTGCTAAAATAAGTGTTTTTTTCATCGGATCATCTCCCACCACTGCGGTCCCGTCGTGTTTACATCGCGCACAACATTGGTCGCGCAGTGAATCTCGCCAGCAAGGCGATGATACATATCCCAATCTTCGACGAACAAGGCCTCGTATCCATTCATTGCGAGGATGTTCTGAAGCGCAGCCTTGAACACATCGACACCGTCCACCTCAGGTCCGTGAGGGTCTGGAGCCATGAACTGGCTGTCGTTCACGACGATTCCGTTCACCATGCCTGGCTGATGTGCGATCGACGCGCCATCGTAATGCCAGTGCGTGAAGGGTACCGAGACTATGTCTTCGTCGGTCAAGCCTGTTGCGGCTTTGATGACATCTACTTGGTCGCCAACCTCGATCACGGCATCCGCCGAAGCGCTCATCACGTCGGCGTCGTTCAGAATCTCGGTCACCGTGGTGGCCGCGTTATAGGGACGACCGTAATCGTCGACCCAATACTCGCCTTCGAATACAGGCACACGGCCATCGCCTTGAGTCTGAAGATCTTGAAACAAGTTGATCGCCATCGTGGCGTCGTTGGCGAGCATCACCCAACCGCGGGCGTTATCGGTTTTGAGGAACGAGACGGTTTCGTCGACGTGCCCAACGAGCAACCAACCGGTGTTGATGAAGAGCGGCGACTGAACGCCCTGTGAGTCCAGCATTTTGATCATGCCCTGATCGCCGCGAATCGAGCCGGCTTCGCCTTTCAAGATTCGGCCGAGTGGCCATGTTTTTCCGTCATGTGTGAACGGGGGAATGGTCTCGGTGTTTCCAAACGAGTTCAAGGTGTCCCACTGCATGCTGTGCTGCCCGCCATAAGCGGTCAGGCCAGCCGTGTCGACGCCATGAAATTTGGTATAAACCACCCGGCCGCCCTCACGCAGACCTGTGCTGCCCTGAAAACTTTGCTCAATATTGGCGGAGCGCAGGTACACATCGATGACCTTCAGACCGTTTGCGGTCGGCATCGCCATGTAGCCCGTCTCCATATAATCCTGGGTCCATTGGTCTTGGGCGTTCAACTCGACATGCCCCATGGGAACACCCGCAGCAGCAACCGCAACCTTCAACGACCGCGTGAATGCACCGTCGCCTCCAATGGCAAGTTCGGACGAATAGAGTTCGCGCGCCGGGTCCAAATGATGGCGAAGAACCAAGGGTGCTACGTGAAGCTCGACGGTATCCGTGGTGATCTCGGCAGTGGGTGCTCCGCTAAGGGTTGCCTCCACGCGCACCTTTCCGTCCCAAATCGATGAATCACGAACGATGTCTCGCCCTTCCAGTCGGAAGCTGACGCCTGCTTTCAGCTCAGCGGAAGTGGCCGTGAACTCCTGAGCGGCTGTCCACGTACCGTTCACATCCACAAAAAACTGGGCGTAATCCTGACCCGCAACCAATTTTACACTCGCGGTAGCTTCGTCCGGAAGGTCTCCCGTCGATCGCACCACGATCTGGGCCATGTCATCCAAGTCGGCTTCGCCATCCAGCTGATCGTCGTTTCCGTCGAAACAATTGGCCAAAGTCACGTCGTTGCCAGACCGTCCACACGAGCGATCGTCGTCGTCCATGTTCGCCAGGAAAACCGCGCCATGACTGGCGTCCCACGTGTCTTCACCCTCGTCATCGGCGGCATCAAGGGTCACGACACCGTCTCGGTTGGTATCGGCCTGAAGGTCAATGCCCACAACCACCGTCGCCGTCGTGTGATTATTGGTGCCGTTATTGGTCCCAGTTGTTGTCTGATTATTCGTGGCGTTATTGGAGCCGTTATTCGATGTGTTGTTCACATCGATCACGATCGGCTCTTCTTTTTCCGCCGAGTCCGAGCATCCGATGAGTGTCACCGCAAGGATGGCAGCGGCCCCAAATACATTTCCGGATCTCATGCACACTCCGCACGTAGGTTAATTGACCAACAAGATAGCGAGCGCATGTAAGGAAATCGAACACAAGATCGCACATTGATTGCGCAGCATAACCTGTGCCATCGCGCAGACGTGACGAAGGGCCGCATAAAATGGGGCCCTTCGAGGTGTGCAATTTTGAAAAACGAGGGTGTTTTTTTAGTGTCCAGCGGCCGAAACGACCCAGAACTCATCGGGCTTAAGACTGCCGAGCAGTTTGGCTGCTCTTGGGCTCGCCGTGGCCGCAAGATGGGACCTGAGGACTTCTTCGACCTCAATCATGTCCACAGGATCGGCGCGACGCGCCGCAGCCATGCCAGGATTCACGTGCAACGGGAAGTCGTCCGAAGGATCGAAAACGATCGCACGGCCGCCACTCATGCCAGCGGCAAAGTTATTGCCGACGGGACCCAGCACCAAAACCGTGCCTCCAGTCATGTATTCACAACCGTGATCACCGCAACCTTCCACGACGATCGTCGCACCTGAGTTTCTTACACCCAGACGTTCGCCCGCCTTGCCCGCGACAAAAAGAGACCCGCCGGTGGCACCGTATGCGACGGTATTTCCCATCAACACGTCCTGACGATCGTAAGTCAGTGGACGAATCGAGATCATTCCGCCCGCCATGCCTTTGCCCACATAATCTTGGGCCTCGCCTACCAACTCCAGATGCATGCCCTTATGGCAAAAAGCACCAAAGCTCTGCCCGGCTTGCCCCTGAAACCGAAGTCGCAAGGTGTCTTCAGGCAAACCAGTCTCACCGGAATAGCTCGCGATCAGCCCGGACAGGCCAGCACCGATGGAGCGATCACGATTATCGATCAAGAAGCTCTGATCGACCGCCGTGCCGTTACGGACAGCCTCCGCAAACGTCGCAACCAGCCGAACGTCGAGCGGCACGGGCTCCGGACGGTCATTTCTGGGAACAGCTTGAGACCGTGGCCCGACGCCTGGCGCCTTGAGCAAAAGGGCGAGGTCGACGCTTAAGGCTCGCCGAGGAAGTCCGTCGCGTGGTTCAAGGAGTGTGGTGTTTCCGATAATTTCCTGAAGGCTGTGAATGCCCATCTCGGCCAAAACCAGACGAACGTGTTCGGCCACAAAGTACATGAACGAGATCACGTTTTCGGGAGTTCCAGGAAACTTGGCGCGAAGATCTTCGCGTTGCGTTGCGACACCCACCGGGCAGGTATTTGCGTGGCATTGACGAGCCATCACACATCCCGCCGCAACAAGCGGCGCCGTGCCGAAACCAAACTCTTCAGCACCAAGAAGTGCCGCGATGACCACGTCACGACCGGTCTTCAGACCACCGTCGACCCGCAATTTCACCCGACCACGAAGGCCGTTATTCATCAAGGTATGCTGGGCATCGGCCAGGCCGACTTCCCAGGGAAGTCCGGCGTGCTTGATCGACGAAAGAGGCGATGCGCCAGTCCCGCCGTCGTGTCCCGAGATCTGAACCGTGTCCGCGTAGGCCTTCACCACACCCGCTGCAACGGTTCCGACACCTGTACCCGACACCAATTTCACACAAACCGTTGCTCGAGGATTCACGTGTTTCAGGTCGTAAATCAGCTGAGCGAGGTCTTCGATGCTGTAAATATCGTGATGAGGCGGAGGAGAGATCAGCGTGATCCCAGGCTGAGAACGTCGCGTTTTTGCGATGTCTTCGGTGACCTTGAATCCGGGAATCTGTCCACCTTCACCGGGCTTCGACCCTTGGGCCATCTTGATTTCGAGCTCCGTCGCCGAGGCAAGATACCAGGGCGTGACGCCAAATCGACCCGAGGCGACCTGTTTGATCGCACTGTTCCCAAGGTCTCCCTTATGTGGGTACCAATTCGCCACACTGCGCTCACGCGCGTCGTGGTCGTAGGGCTGCAATCGTTCGGCCTCTTCTCCGCCTTCGCCACTGTTGCTCTTGCCACCAATGCGATTCATCGCAACGGCGAGCACCTCATGAGCTTCACGCGAAAGGGCACCAAAGCTCATGGCCTGGGTGCAAAAACGCGTGACGATCGCATCTGCCGATTCAACTTCGGAAAGATCAAGCGGTTTTTCCGCGCGTTTCCAGGTGAGCAAATCGCGTAGCGCCGTGGGTGGGCGGTCATCAACGGCGGTTCGATACTCTTCAAATGCAACCGGATCTTGTTCCCTAACGGCCTTATGAAGGGGTTTAAACACGCTCGGATTGAACGCGTGATACTCGCCGTCGCGACGGAACCGGTAGATTCCGCGCTCCTTGAGCCGCGTGTCCTCACCAAAAGCTTCGGCGTGGAACTCCAGCGTGTGCTCCGCGATATCTTGCAGGCTTACGCCACCAATTCGTGTGGGCGTGCCGGTGAAATAGGCGTCGATCACCTCGGATGAAATGCCGAGTGCCTCAAAGGATTGAGAGCCGCGATAACTCGACAAGGTCGAGATACCGAGCTTGGCCAAGATTTTGCGCAGGCCTTTTTCGATCACGCCCATATAACGGCGTTCGGCCGCCAGCGCGTCTTCGCCGCGTGCCTCAGCCAAACCGGCCACCGATTCCAACGCCAATCGCGGATGGACCAATAACGCCCCAAAACCAAGCATCACTGCGACGTCGTGGTCTTCGAGCGAATCCCCCGTGTCGTAAACCAAGCTGGTCGACATGCGAGTTCCCGGAGCCACCAGGGCATGGTGAACGGCTCCGGTCACGAGCGGTGCGGGCAGAGGCGCACGTTCTGCGCTCACGGCGCGGTCAGAAAGCAAAATCAAGCGGCAGCCCGCTTGGACGACCTCGTTGGCCTTGCGCTGCAATTCCTCGAGCGCCAGTCGAAATCCTTCCGGGCCTTCGACGATGGCAAAGGTCGTATCGAGCGTCACGCATGGGAATGAGGGCAGGTTCTGTATGGCCGCCAGTTCCCCGGCGCCGATCAGTGGCGATGGAAATTCAATCAACGGATCGTCATGAACCGGCTGCTGGTCGAGCAATGAACCCGGCGCGCCAATCCGAGACGTCAGCGACATCACGAGTTGTTCGCGCAAAGGATCGATGGGCGGGTTGGTGACCTGCGCAAAACGCTGGCGGAAAAAGCGAGCCAGCCGTTGGGGCTTTTCTGAAAGAACCGCCAACGGGGTGTCATCGCCCATCGAGCCGATCGGCTCGCGGCCTTCGAAGGCCATCGGCTCCAATACTTTCTCGACGTGCTCGCGTCCCCAGCCAAAACACTTCTGCCGGTCCACCAGATTTTCGGAGGGGACACTGGCCACACCTGGGGCTTCGAACCGCCGTGCGTTGCGGTCCAACCACTCGGTCCAGGGGCCCATCTCGGCCAGTTCGGACTTGATGTCTTCGTCAAAAAAGACGCGACCGGTCGCGGTGTTGACCGAGATCATCTTCCCGGGTCCCAGTCGCCCTTTCACACGAATTTCGGCATCTGGAACATCGACGACACCCGCTTCAGAAGCCACGATCACGCGATCATCGGTGATCCAGTAGCGAAGCGGCCGCAGGCCGTTTCTGTCGAGCGCGGCCCCGACCGTTCGGCCATTCGTAAACACGAGGGCCGCCGGGCCATCCCATGGTTCCATGAGGCTTGCGTGGTAGCGATAGAAGTCGTGCACCGGCTTGGGTAGGTTTTTGCCTTCGTAGGCGTCGGGCACCAGCATCGCCATGGAGTGCACGGGATTTCTACCCGCGGCACACAGGATTTCCAGCGTATTATCGAGGGCCATCGAATCGCTGCCGCCCGGGGCCACAAGCGGGCGCAGACCCTCGCTCGACAACCAGCCGTCGGCACAAAGCTGTGCTTCCCTGCCTGTGAGTCGATTCACGTTGCCAAGCAACGTGTTGATTTCGCCGTTATGAGCCAGCATGCGCAACGGCTGAGCCAGATGCCACGACGTCACGGTATTGGTGCTGTAGCGCTGATGAAAAAGAGCCACGGCGGTGACAAAGGCCGGGTTGACCAGGTCGGGATAGAGCATCGGCAACGCCGAGGGCACCACCAGAGCTTTATAAACCACAGTGCTGCGCGACAAAGACGGCAGGCTGAAGTCCGACAAAGACGCCTGACGAGCGAGCTTTTCGGCCATTCGGCGTGCGATCAGGAGTGCTTGATCAAACGCTGTATCATCAAGCCCCGAGCGCTTGACCACGAGCTGATAGACATTCGGAGCTCGGTCGATTTGAGAAGACCCCAGCTCGTCTCTTAAAAACGGAACGTCTCGCCAGGCCACCGGTTCAAGCTGCGCGGCTCGACAGGCTGATTCGACGATCGCGATGCCTTGGTCTTTTTGAGACTCACGCACAAAAACCATCGCCACGGCGTGGTCGGCGATTTCGCCTGTCAGGCCCAGCTCATTCCACAACAAATCCCAGGGAATATGCGTGAGTACGCCTGCGCCATCACTCGTCCTACCGTCGGGATGAACTGCACCACGATGTTCGATACGCGCCACCGCGTGCAGAGCATCGCGGAGAACGTCGTGTGATCTACGGCCTTTGATGTCGCACACGAAACCTGTGCCACATGAATCAACCTCAAGGTCAAAATCGAATTCGCGGTTAGTCATTATCTCCTCATGAATCAGAACGGAATTTCCAGGCTCGAATATGGGAACCAAGACCCCGTGTGTCAACCGCATTGTAACGCGCCGCGTCATGAGGTCATTCCTTAAAAATGCTGGATTTAGCGGCCAGCCTCGTCGAGTGACTTATCGACATGAGGAGCCGATCTGATGAAATAGACTGTGAAAGCACCGATAACGGAAAATTATTTACAAGAATTGACAGATTTTCAATATTTTATTTACATATCAACACAAGGTTTCAAGCAAATCCCTCTATAATCCCTTGATTTGAACGCCAAGGTGTCCACAATCCTATCGGTCGTGTGAATTATTCACAGGAGGGAAAATGAGCGCATATGTTGAAATCCTCGGAAATCACAGTGGGGTCTACGCAAAGATCGTGACGCCGGAAGCTGTGGAGTTTGTCGCTGATCTGGTTCAGAAATTTCGACCACGTGTCGAAGAATTGCTGGAGCGACGAAAAAAAGTGCAGGCGGATTTTGACGCAGGTAAACGCCCTCATTTCTTGCCTGAAACCAAGCATATCCGCGACTCAGATTGGAAGGTTGCCAAGCTGCCTCAGGACCTGCTCGACCGACGTGTCGAGATCACAGGCCCGGTGGATCGCAAGATGATCATCAACGCTCTGAACAGCGGCGCTCGTGTGTTCATGGCCGACTTTGAGGACTCCAACTCGCCCACGTGGTCGAATTTGATGGACGGTCAGGTCAACCTCAAAGACGCCACACGAAGGAATATCACTTTCGATGCGCCCAACGGCAAACACTATAAGCTCAACGAGAAACCCGCGGTGTTGATGGTGCGTCCACGCGGTTGGCATTTGGAAGAACGGCATATTCTGGTCGATTCCAAACCCGCGCCAGCGGGCCTGGTCGACTTCGGGTTTTTCCTTTTTCATAACGCCCGAGCCCTGCTCAATCAGGGCAGCGGCCCTTATTTCTATCTGCCCAAGCTTGAGAATCACCTCGAAGCCCGCCTGTGGAACGATGTTTTTGTTCACGCACAACGCGAGCTCGATCTGCCTCTGGGGACGATCAAGGCCACTGTGCTTATCGAAACCATCACCGCCGCCTTTGAGATCGACGAAATCCTATACGAATTGAAGGACCACTCTTCGGGCCTCAATTGCGGACGTTGGGACTATATTTTTAGCTTCATCAAGAAGTTCCGCAACGACCCTGACGCCGTGATGCCAGACCGAAGTGAAGTGGGCATGACTCAGCCCTTCATGAAGGCCTACAGCGAACTCGTGATCAAGACATGTCATAAACGCGGCGTCCACGCGATGGGCGGAATGGCCGCTCAGATTCCCATCAAGGGTGACCCCGCAGCCAACGAAGCTGCGCTGGCGAAAGTCCGCGTCGACAAAGAACGCGAGGTCAAGGCTGGCCATGATGGAACGTGGGTGGCTCACCCCGGTCTGGTTCCCATCGCGATGGAAATTTTTGACCGCGAAATGAAGACGCCCAACCAGATTTCGAATCTGCGCGAAGACGTTCATGTGAGCGAAGAAGACCTTCTGCGCATTCCCAAGGGACACCGCACCTGGGAAGGCCTCCGCCATAATATTCGAGTCGGCGTGCTCTACCTTGAGTCATGGTTGCGTGGCGTGGGCTGCGTGCCCATCTACAACCTCATGGAAGACGCCGCGACCGCTGAAATTTGCCGGACTCAAGTCTGGCAATGGCTCAAGCACGGCGCCACCCTCGAAGGAGAGGTGCTGAGTGTTGAGCGATTCCATACCGAATTGACGAACGAAATGCGCGCTCTGGAAACCTCGATGGGCGACGCCTTTAAACACGGCGAGTTCAAACGCGCGATTCGACTCTTCGACGAGCTTTGCACGAGTGACGAGTACCAAGAATTTTTGACCCTGCCGGCCTACGGCTTGCTTCCCGACTAACCCGAGAGAGGATATTAAAATGGCTGCACCAAAAGAACGATTTGCCGGCATTATTCGCCCCTACGACGAAGCCACAGTGAAGCGACTGCGCGGCTCGATCAAGATCGAGTACACACTCGCCGATCGAGGAGCCAAAAAACTGTGGGAGAACCTTCACGCCGAAGAGCCGGTTGTGGCACTCGGCGCCCTCACCGGTAACCAGGCCATGCAGCAGGTACGTGCGGGCATGAAGTCCGTGTACCTGAGCGGTTGGCAGGTGGCTGCCGACGCCAATAACGCGGGCCAAATGTACCCCGACCAGAGCCTCTATCCAGCAAGCTCGGTCCCCGACGTGGTCCGTAAGATCAACAACACTTTGCTTCGTGCCGATCAAATCGAGAGCAGCGAAGGCAACGTCACTCGCGATTGGCTTGTGCCGATCGTCGCTGATGCCGAAGCCGGTTTTGGTGGGCCTCTGAACGCCTTCGAAATGATGAAAGCGATGATCGACGCCGGTGCCGCTGGTGTGCATTTTGAAGACCAGCTCTCAAGCGAGAAAAAATGCGGCCATCTTGGCGGCAAGGTCCTTGTGCCCACAAGCCAGTTCATCCGCACGCTGAGTGCGGCGCGACTTGCGGCCGACGTTGCGGGTGTTCCGACTGTTGTGATCGCACGAACGGACGCCAACTCAGCGCATTTGCTGACCTCGGATGTCGACGATCGCGACAAAGCCTTCTGCACCGGCAAACGCACGCCCGAAGGCTTCTTCCACCTCAACGGTGGCATCGATTCCGCCATCGCTCGCGGACTTTCGTACGCGCCCTACGCCGACATGATCTGGTGTGAGACGTCGACCCCAGATCTGGCGGAAGCCAAGAAGTTTGCGGAAGCGATTCACGCCAAGTTCCCGGGTAAATTGCTCGCCTACAACTGCTCGCCGTCATTCAACTGGCGTCGGCATCTTGACGACAAG
>JBFFMO010000010.1:0-17037 GCA_041554035.1 Allomicrovenator sp.
GCACGGCTACCAGCAGGCTGGTAGGCCATCGAGCGCCGTTGCAGCGGGAGCCTCGAATTTCGAACAGTCGTCCCCTTCCATGATCCGGTAGCTTCGGCTCGTTGTGAACGGCCGGGCCGCGTCAGGCACTCCTTCCCCGGCATGCAAGTTGCGAGCATCCGCGGCCGGAATCCGGCACGGAACCGGCGCCTTCGCATAGGCTCCAAGGTCTGACTCGTTTTTGGCAGCAATCACCAGGAATCGTTCCGCGGCGAGTGTTCCATCGAGTTTAACGGCCATGAATTCACCCAATGAGGTTGGGTCTCCGACCTTCGTCGCGCCTCCCCAGATCATCAGGCCTTCTCCATCACCGTAGAGATCCAATACCCGCGCCTGCAGTGGCTCAGAGGTCGCGAGTTTTATCTCGGTCGCCTGCCCGTTACACAGGGCTCCGCCGGGTCGTGCGTCGAATCTAATTGAAACATCCTTGTTCTCCGTTGGCAGCTCCGTCAGGCCACCGCCTTTAATCACCGGTCCAATCATCTCGGGGAAGGTCACAGGCGACGCTGACTTGAGCTGCGTCCCCATATCCAAGTTCCAAGTGACCTCAAGCATCGACTCGCGCCCATGAAGACGTGTCACCCGGCCACGAAGCACAGCGTCGACACCTTTGGGCAACACAAGACCGTCCCAACCTCGAGGCAGGCGAACGAGCTCCAGCTTCGTCCCACTGATCGCAGCGGAGATGCGATCAACGAGCCACTCCGCGCGATGCCCCCCGTCGATGCCCAGATCATGGACATTATCAATCGAGACGCGTTTCTTTTTGGCGGTCAACAAAACGGCCTCAAGTTCACTTGCCACCTGAATCAAATCGGCGTCAAAACTGGCGCGCGGCGCCGCAACAAACGAGTCCACGTCGCTCGATTTCACGACCGCCATGGCGCAGACCTGAACGGCGTCCTGCTGGGTATTCCACAACGTGATTTTGGGCTCGATTTCTGAACAACGATACCCTTGGCAGATGCGGTCACGCAGGGTCGTCACCGCCTTACGCTTTGCGTTTTCGGACGCATTCTCGTCGGCCACCGCCACAAAAGCTGTCTCTTGAAGATAATTGGTGGGCGGCACGCGGTTGCCGAGGCATTTAGAGCCTTCAAGTGACGCCTGTGTTGGCACCTCTACCACCTTGGTCTCTTCCTTCTTACCTTCACTTCCGCTGCACCCAACCACCAAACACAAAGCTAGAACTAAGCGCTTCATTTGAACTCCGAGGTCGATACGAGTTCTTCAAACACTGGAGCAGCTTCTTCGATGCCCGCGGCCGTATTGGACTTCAGCGTGAATCGATACACTGCACCGGCCTGGTACGTGTCGAAATGAACGTATTGGGCCGCAAAGTTGGGGTCTGGATCGTCGTAGGCGGAGATCACGCCGGTGGTCTTGCCCCAAACGACCTTTTCGGGTCCGGCAATTTTCACGTGTCCAATCCCTGCGGCTCCGTATTCGTCATCGGATGCGCCTTGAATCCACGCGGCACCTTGAGAAGCCGGCATTTCCATTCGTGTCACCGAGATCTCCCCGGTCCCGTACATATTCGTCAGGTACAAAATGATGCCCATGCCCACCGGGCCAATCGCCCAATCCGTGGGTTGGGTGAACTCAAGATGTCCGGTGTCGATTCGGGTCGATCCGGTCGTGTTCGTGGTGGTGGTCACGGTCTTCGTGACGTCGCCTCGCATCATGCGACCCACGCCGGGATCGGCCTCGGTGGCCCGAGCCAAAACCAAATCGGGGTTACCTTCGACCGCTGGAGTCTGCTGACGACCACGAATCTGGCGAAATTGTTGTTTCAACCATGCGTCCATATCGCCTGCTGAAATATCTTGACCAGGTTCGGCCGCCCAACCGCGCAGGCCTCCCAGCAACAGATATGAGAACGCAGGCCGAGTCGAACCCGGAAGTTGACCGGCCACTTCGTCACCTGCGGCAGCCGAAAACACCAACGTGCCTTTCGTGGTGGCCATCGGTTTCGAGATCGGAACCACGGGCTGTGTTCCCTCGGCGAGCAATTTCCCTTCGGGGTCACGACCCGAAAAGCAAGCGTCCAAGACGACCAGAGTTCTCGCCTGTTTGCCCGCTTCAAGCGAAGCGATAAGGGATTTCCGTGGCAGACTTCGAGCTTGAATACTGGTGATGGTTTGTTGAGCGTCCATGCCAATGATCGCGCCGTCTGAACCGTCTGTAAGCGCGGCTCCATGCCCGATAAACACAAACCAAAGAGACGCATCAGCGTCCGCCGTCGCGACAGCCTGTGCCACAAAACGCTGGATTTCTTCAGCCGTCGCGGCCTTATCGGTCAGTGTGTAGACCTCTTTCATGCCACGGGCTTTGCGAAAATAGTTTTCCCAATCGTTGGCATTCTGGATCGCTCCAGGAACGTCGGGCAAAAACGCGTAATCCTCGATCGCTACGATGATGGCGACGTCTTTCTGAGCGCCCTCGACGGATTCCCAAGATGCCATTTCAGGCCAATCTTGGACTCCCCGCGAGGTCTGAACACCGTTCGGAGCCGCACCAAGGACCGTGTATTGAGGCGTCGCACAACCTGTCAGAGCCGTGAGTGCACATACAGCCAACCAATTGATTTTCATTTCATTTCCCGCGCGCTTAAAATTCAGGTGGCCATGATATGCGGTATCCCCCGCATATCATGGCCCAAAGGACTATTTACCTGCGTTGAGTCGCAACTTAGCCAGATCTTTTTTGACTTCTGGAGTCAGTTTCCCGTCGGCTTCCATTTGCTTCTCGACGGTGTCGATCGTGGCCACAGTCGCTTCGGCTTTTTTCTCGTTCGGGAAAAACGCCAGAACACGAGTCACGTATTTCAGCCCCTCAGGGTGATCCTGAACTTCAACCGCACAATAACGATCGTCTTTAACGAACGAAGCAAGTCCCTCGGCCGCCGTCATCACAACGTTATCGTTTGCGACGTAACCGGCGACGACGTTCGATGAGCTGAACGTCTGAGACGAGATCGTTTCACCCAGATATTGGACAGCCTGCGTACGCGCATGACGCATCGACATCGATCGGGCGATATCTTCGGTCGCAGAAGGTGGCGAAACGCCCACAAAGAACTGACCGTCATTGCTCTTGGGCAATTCGTTGACCCAGGCGCAATCGTCGGTGATCTTTCGGTCGGTCACACGGAACGCAAAAAACACCTCGTCGAACTTCGTTCCGCGACGCCAGACCCAACCGTCCGCGACTTCGAATCCACCGCTGCCTTGAGCCACCGACGCCTGCGCGTCAGCGTTGGTCGCAGCACCCGATTTTTCGAAAATCGAGCCCTTTCCATACCAGAACTCGCCGATGTAGCGGTCCGTACAATTGCCGGGGCCCGAATTGCAGCATGCTTCAAAGCCAGACGGGTCCTCAACATGGGCCACCAATTTGCGCGTCAGATCGTATTGAACGCGAATCGAGGTGCCTGATTGGCGACCAAAATTGCCCGCCCCCTCGCCGGCTCCCTCGACCAGTTTGGCGGCTTCGGTTTCGATCCCCAGATTCGCAGAAACTTCCGTCGATGAATTATAATATTCGTCGAAATTGCCGGCAGCCTTCACGTCTTTATAGGTGACGAATTTTGAACATTCCGTCTGAATGCCGCGGTTTTCGTCAATCGCTTCTTCGGCCAAATCATTCGCCAGAAATCGTCCGATAAAATGAGTGGGGTCGTCGTCAAAAGAAGCGCGCAAGAACACGCCCTTTCGGGGTCCTTTCAAATTTGGACCAAGCTCCTGGCCCGTCATTTCCATTTTGGGGTCTTGCGGCCCGGAACACGCCGACATTCCAACTAGAGCAGCCACGGCCGCTGACACAATTCGAAGCTTCATCTCAATTCTCCATGATTTAAAATTAGGACCCGTGGTTGACGCGGGGGCTGGCAAATCTATTCACTGCCACGTTCGTTTAATCAACTTCCGACTCAAGAGCGTAGAGCCCAGCCATGAAGATTTGACGCATCGCCATTGCACGACGCAAGTCCTGATTTTCTTCGGTGGCATCGGTGATCATGGGCAGGAGTCTCTCGATTCGATCGAGCACGTCACCCCCCACAGAAATGCTCAAATCCACGGTGCGTGTTTCCAACGCCTTATGCAGTTGATCCATTTGATCGGCCGTAATTCGGCGCGTACTGAACACATCATCGTCGTCGTCGATCATTCAAACCTCGCAGTGATGGCCGGAGTCTGCCCTAACATTCCAGAGGCTTCAAGCGCCGCGCATCGGCGACGCGCGTCGAACGCCGCGCCTAGGGATTCCAGTGCACATCCAGAATCTTGCGCTTGGGCACATCCACCAGAAACTCAAGGCTGCCATACCGGCTGTAGGCCACCACTCGAACAGGTTTCTGCGGGTCATCGAAATTCGCCAAATCCGCAAACTCCAGCCGAATCCCATCTTTGGTCAGTTCGTTCTTGCTCGGGCCCTCGCCCATATGATCGCCGACCCGAAAAACCGGATCCATCCACGCCAATTCGCGAGGCAACACGAGCTTGAGGTCGTCTTTTCCGAGGCCCAAATCGACATCGACTTCGCCGGACTTCTCGATAAGCGCCCCCAGCGACTCAGGCGTGATTTTCATGGCGTCGAACCACGACCTTTCGGCAATGACCACGTCTTCGGCTTTTTTTCCGGTGTTTGTGGGCCGGGTTTGAGCCAGACGATACTGGTCGGTATCCACCCAGACGACCGCATCGTCAGTGATCAAAATAGAACGGCCCAAAACGATGTCATCCACGCCTTTTTTCTGACCAAAGAGATCCCAACCCACCTCAAGTTCGCCAAAATCCGTTTTGGCTTTCGCCGCCACTACGGGAACGGTTTCCCCGACTTTGAACACCTGATAATCGTCGCGATGCATGTCGGTGAAACGGATCGCCATCAACAACGTGGCATTGCGCAAGGGCCGATCGCTTTGATTCGAAACCACGACGTCCAGCGCGCTTCCCAACAAAGTCGGTTCGGTCTCCAAAAAAAGGTGGGAGTCTTCCACCAGGATTTTTTCAAATTGCGATCCCATTTTTTCAGAACAGTATTTGAGGTCCTCCAAAATCAGGTTCCATTGCTCCTGATTTCGTCTGCGCGAGAAATGATCCAGCACCTTTTTCCGGCCCTTTTCATCGTCACCGGCTTCGAAAAAAGCCTGCGCGAGATGCAAGTCCGGGCTGAACGCCCCCGCCCCCACCATCGTGGCCTGATATTGGTCGACGATCGCGATTCCCTCCTTGGACTTGCGCAAGAAAGAGCGCGCCGTATAGGGATCCATCATGTCGGTCAAAAGCGCGGATTGTTTAGGATAATAAGCCGCAGCTTGTTGAAAGAGCAGAGTCGCCTCAGCGGAGTCGCCGTTGCGGGCATTCGCCAGGCCCAGCAGCAAGAGCGCAGGAGCGCTGCGCTCAGGGTGATTTTTCACGAAATCATTCAATTTCGAAATCGCCAATACGCGTTGCTGGGCGCCCTCGACCGAGGTCGACAATTCGATCAATGCCCATGCTTCCAGAAGATGTGCTTCGACGTCGTCGGGAGCTTTTTCAGCCGCAGCACTTGAGGCGTCCAACGTCGCTTGCCAGTTGCCTTCGGCCGCAGCCAGGTAGGCGCGATCGCGCAGCAAACAAAGCTCATCCCACTCGGCCAGATGACGATAATACACGGTCGAATAGTCGTTCATCACACCAAGCAACTCGAGTTCGAGACCCGAAAGCGCATCCAATAATTCTCGGCGCTCGGCTTGCTCTTTACGCAGGTCATTCAAGATCGTCTTCGCTTGCTCCTTATCCAGGCTGGCCCCCGGTGTGGCCATCGAGACATCGGCCTGAACCATGGACATCGCTGATAAAACGGTGCGCGTGACCGTGTAGGTCGCCTCCTGGTTCTCGAGTTCGGTCTGCCGCGCGTAAACCTTCATCAAGACGTCCATCACTTTGCCACGAGCGGCCAAAACATCGGGGGCCACGCCATCAAAATCCTGCCTGACCATCACCTGCAGGTAAGACCGCAAATCCCCTTCGGACTCCAAGGCACGGTCCATGGCATGAATCACCCGGACCGTCTTATCGATATCGTAGGTGGGCTCGACGTTCTCCACCTGAAGCGCCTCAAGCGCTGGCGAAAACAGCACCTCAGCGTTCTCTTGCGCGGTCTGCAGGGCGACATGTTTTTGCCACTGCCAGATGGCCACCACCCCTGCGATGATCAGGAACGGTAAGAGGAGCCAGCGAAGGGGGTTTTTGGGTTTTATTTCTTGCATGGCGGCAGTCTGCCGGTGAACGAGCTACCGAACAAGAGGCCGTTTCATGCCGTTTTCGACGAATTCGGCGGAGCTGAACCCGCCGAAGTTGTCACGGAACCGACAGAAGGTAGACTGATTCTTATGAGAAAACCCATCGCACTCCTCGTTTTGCTCTCCCTCGGCCTGCTCGCGGGCGGATGCAATCTTTTCCTTGAACTCACGCCCATTCCGACTGGCAGTGATGCCGACATCGATTTGGCTACGGATGCGGGCCAGACCGACAACGGCAACGGTTCTGACGCGGACATGAACGTCGATGCGGCGCCAGATTCCGATGCTGGCACGGAAATCCCCGGACCTTGGAAATTCGTTGCAACCGGCACCTATCACTCCTGCGCCATCTCAAAAATGGGCGAGACTTATTGCTGGGGATATGGAGGGGATCACCAACTGGGCAACGGAGACGACGAGCCGTCTGCGGTCCCTGTGCTAGTTCAAACCACAGGGTTCGAACTCAAGACCTTGACGCTGCACGAGGAGTTTTCGTGTGGGCTCGATTTGGACGACGAGCTCTGGTGCTGGGGTTATTTCGGCAATTTCGGCGGGCCGCTATACGACACGCCAACCCATATCGGGCAGGGCCCATGGAAAAAGATCGATGCTTCAAGAACGCATGCATGCGCACTGAGCATGAACGACGAGCTCTGGTGCTGGGGGCATAATCACGCACAGCAAATGATGCTGGCCGATGGGTCGGTGCCCAGTGATGTGGGAGAGCCGAGTGTCATCGATCGAAAAAGTGATGATCCTGTCATCGATTTCGCAGTCGGCGGAAATATCACATGCGCGCTCTACGCCCAGAGCGTCGATTGCAGAGGACGCTCACTCGACACGACCACTTCCACGAGTTCTCCGACCAGCGAGGAAATCAGCATTCCTTTGGATTTTTCCGCGACTCGCATCGAGGCGGGCGAATACCACGTGTGTGTCTTGGACGACTCGGGACAGGCGCAGTGCCTGGGTGGTGCCCAATACATTGCACAATTCCGTGAGGCAGCGACCGCGACCGAATTCGCGCGATTTAGAAGTGCGCCCAATTTGATGGATCTATCGACCGGAAACGAGTCTGCCTGCGGCATCGACACCGATGGACACCTGACCTGCTGGGGGGCAAATCACCGAGGTCGTTTGGGCCGTGGTTACGAGGTCAACAACTTCGCCCCCTTTGCTCCTGGCCCCACCCTCAGCGACCTCACATACACTCAGGTATCCTCGACCTACGAACACACCTGCGCGCTGACCACGGGCGGCAATATCGATTGTTGGGGCCTTGGAACCTACGGACGACTTGGGGACGGCGAGCTTGGTTTCACCGCAGATCCCGTGCCGATGATCGCCGACCGCAAATTCGTGAACGTTGAGTTGGGCAACTACCATTCGTGCGGGCTCCAGGCAGACGGCGTCGTCGCATGTTGGGGACGCGGATTTTATCAGGGCCTGGGCAACGGAACACTCGACCACCAGCCCGACCCCGTCGATGTGCCAGATGTTGACGCAAAATTCTTGGCCGTGGGCGGGTACGTCGGTTGCGTCGTGAACAAAGATAATACCGTGGCCTGCTGGGGCCTTGATGAAGAGGGGCTTCTGGGCAACGGCAGCCGTTCTGATTCACTGCTGCCTGACGTCCAAGATTTTGTCCCGACCGACCCCATCGGTGGCATCACGGTGGGTCAGAACAACGCGTGTTATTGGCTCGAAATTGCCGGCAATGCGACCATCAACGGATATTGCTGGGGTCGAGATTCTACGCTGGGAACGACGGGCTCGGGACTCACACCCGTCTTGTTATCCAACCATATGCCACGGGCTGATATTCGTGCCGGCGCCGACCATGTTTGCGCGGTCAACTACACCGATACCGGCCTATGTTGGGGGCTTAACACGGAGGGCCAAATTGGAAACGACAGCGACGTCGATTCGGGCACGGCAATTGTACTCGTGGGCGGGCAACCCACGAAATTCCGTCTCGTCCAAGCCGCCGATGGTTTTTCGTGCGGTGTCGACCTGTTGAACAAATTATGGTGCTGGGGAGCGGCAGGACGCATCGGCGACGGAACCTATGATCCCTCGTGGCTTCCCACCGCAAGCGCCCTTCAAGAAGATATTCGCGACTTGGGCGGCCAAGCCGGCACGATGTGCGCCATCACGATGTCAGACGAGCTCTATTGCTGGGGTGGCAACAGTCTGGGAGCAGCCGGAGTGGGCCGCTTTGGAACCGTCGTGACACCGACGCGCGTCAACCTGCCCGAGGCCGTGGTGGACGTCGATGGCGAGTCGTCATCGATGTGCGCGGTAGGGGTATCAGGCAAAGTCTATTGCTGGGGCGAACAGACCTTCTACCGCGCGGGCGACCATGTCTTTGGCATGAAAACTTCGCCTTCGCGAGTCCCAGACCCTATCTGATCAGTGGTGCTCTTCGCCATTTTCACCGTGATACACGATGCTGTAGAGGTCACGACGACGGTCTAGAATGGTCCTGACCGTACCGGTTCGACGTGTGCGCCGCAGCAGGTCCATGTCCAAATCGTGAACCAGCATGGTCTCGACATTTGCCGTGGTCTCTGCCGCAATCCCGTCGCGCGCAAATTCGATATCTGACGGGGTCAGGATCGCCGACTGAGCGTAGTGAATGTCCGACCCGTCGATCGACGGCAAGTTTCCAACCGCACCAGACATCACAACGTAAACATGGTTTTCGATCGCACGGGCTTGTGCGCATGAACGAACGCGCAAGTATCCCGAGCGGATATCCGTATTAAACGGAACAAAAAGAACTCGCGCCCCCTTCGAAGTGGCGATGCGAGCGAGTTCTGGAAACTCAACGTCATAACAAATCAAGATCGCGATCGGTCCACAATCGGTTTCAAAAACGTCGACGCGATTGCCAGGCTTGACGCCCCACCACTGCGCTTCCGAAGGTGTGACATGGATTTTGTATTGGCGATCCACGCGTCCATTTCGATGAAAGAGGTACGAAATATTGTACAAAACACCGTCCTCAAGAGTGAGGTGGGTTCCGGCCACAATATTTACGTTGTACTTGATCGACATTTGGCCAAAAAAGTCGGTGAATCTCTCGGTATAAACGTTGAGCGCACGCGCCGTTAGGTTCGGTTTATTGGCCGTCACCAACGACATCAATTGGTTCGTAAAGAGTTCCGGGAACACCATGATATCGCAGCGATAGTCGCTCGCTGTATCGATGAAAAAACGACACTGTTTTTCGAACTCTTCAAAACTCTCGACCGAGCGCATTTGATACTGAACCGAACACACGCGAATTCGGTCGGGCAGTTCATGGTCATCGGGCACAAACTCTGGATTCAACCATTCCATCAAGACGGCGTATCCACAGGATTCGGTGTCCTCAGGTAGATAATTCGCCAGAATACGGCGAACCGTGAACTGATTGGAGCGCTGCGCATTGATGACGGGGTCATCAAATTCTCGCGAAATGATCCCTTTCAAGTACTCACGAGCGGTGAATTGATCCTTGTGCTCATGGTAGGTCGGAATCCGCCCCGCGATCATGATGCCCTTCAAATTCAACTCGATCACGAGCTCCTTACGAGCATCGTAGAGGCGGCGTGCCAGGCGAAATCCGCGTCGCTCCGGGTCGACCGCAATATCGATTCCGTAGAGCGTATCGCCAGAGTTATCATGCGTACTGAGCATGCCGTCGTCGGAAACCTGAGCGAACGTGTGGTCGCCCAGAAAATCCTCGCCATGCACAATCAGGCTGCTCGAAATGGCCACCAACTCGCCGTCGAGCTCGATGCCGATCTGGCCTTCCGGGAACGTCTTGATATGGCTCTCAAGCTCCTCACGTGACCAAGCCGTGATCGATGGAAAGCATCTCTCGTGCAGACCTTGAATGGCATCAAGATCGTCAAGACTAAGGGCACGAACAAGGAGTCGGGCGGTTTCTGCTACTTCGGACATCTGTACTCCATCGCATGCGCTCGCGCGCGGACTGCAACCAATCGTTTTCCAGCTTCGTCCTCGTTGCGACCAAACGCGATGATACCATCGCGATGACCGCCCATCGAAAACACACCAACTCCACCGAGACGCCGGGCTATTGCTTGAACAGCCAACACCATCTCTGAAGTTCCGTACTCAACATCATCGGGGGTGGAAGAAAGACCGAGGTCATTCGCGTAGTCCCATATCACGGTGTCATGGGCATGCAACACACAACGAATATTGGGGTCCGTTTTGTATAAGACCGCGTGGGTCATCGACTCTGACGATGGTCGGACCTCCCCGCGACTCACTATTTTTGACGTGTCACGGTCAAACGATTCGACGAAGGCAAAATCCTTGGACGTCACGTCTTTTGCTCCCGATGTCTGAGACCCCGAAACAAGGAAAGAGCCCATCGCGTCCACCCGTACCGAAACGTTCCCATACCCAAGCCCGCCATATAGGTTGACGTTCTGACCCACCATCCCCAGGTCAAACATGACCCGACGCCAGCCCACGAGCGGCCCCAGAGCCTGCGCCAGTTCTTCGGAAAGTGGACCCTCACGATGGTCCAGTTCAAACTTGATGACGCCTTCCTGCTCGCCCATGATGACCTCATGAATCAATCTGTTGCCGTTATTCTGTCCAGCGCCTTTGACGACTTCGAAGGGCTGGGTGAACCCATCAACCTCGAAACACCGCACGGCCGACAAGTCGTGTACCCGTACCATCGTGTGGACAGGCCCGCATATGCAATTTTCCGACACGGACACCCTCATCGGCTCCTCCCTAATCATATCAACTGGCGAGCCCAAACGGCTGCGTTGGAAATGCTGGACGTGGGAGCGTTGCTCATCACGAGCAGTGTCGGCGTGCTTCGCCAAGACGTCCCGCTCAACGTCCCGTTGGTCGTCTCCGACCTGCTCATGCCCGAAAATCGTCTGCCCGATGGAAGCCTGTGCACGATGTTTGTCGAACCCAGCGCAAACCACGGACACCTTGTGATTCAAGACAGCCTTTTTAATGGGGAAATCGGTAAGAGCCTCGTTGAATTGGGAGCCCACGAAATGCCCCTTTGTTTTGTGTATGCGCCGGGGCCGCGCACCAAAACGCCTGCTGAAAACCGGTACTGGGCGCAAGCCGGCGGCGATGTGAATTCGATGAGCCTTGGCCCGGAGGTTGTCCTCGCAAACGAAGTTCAGATTCCATGCGCCGCTCTGGTTGTCGGCCATAAATACTCCCATCCGGACCTTCACTCCGCGGCGAACGCTCAGATTGCGGCGTCTTTGGATGAGGCCAAATTAGCCTTCCACTCGATCGTTACCCGCTGGCTCTCCACCGCTGAGCCCGTTATGTTCAAGAACGTACTCTTCAGGTTCTGAAATGCAGTGGATGGAAATTTGTGACCCGTGGGTGGGCTCTCCTGCGACCCAGGAACTCCTGCCTGGTGGGTTGATCAACCACGTGTACCGAATCAGCGGGCCACAAGGTTCACTGATCCTGAAATACGCGCCGGCTTTTATTGCCTCGGCGCCGGAAATCCCGCTCAGTCCGCGACGACTGGCCGTTGAAAACGCGGCGTTAAAAATCGCTCAGGAATTCAACACAGATTCAGTCCAGGTCCCCAAGGTTCTGGATTACGATGAATCCGCTTCGGTGCTGCTCACTCAGGATCTCGGCGCGGGGCCGACGCTTCGGCGATCCGATAACCTGATGGAGGATTTGCGCGAGCTGGCGGGTTGGCTAAAAACCGTGCATCACAACACTCAACACCTTCCCGATTTACCTGATTTTGGGGTTCACGCCGTACGAAAGGCAAACCAATACGTCCCGCTCAGCGAACAAATTAAATACTCCAATGGAGCATTTTCCAAGGAGTTGATCTGGGCCGCAGATTATTTTTCGATCCGACCAAAGTGTCTGATCATGGGCGATTTATGGATGCCATCGGTTTTAAAACGCGAAAAACTATTTGTAATCGACTGGGAGTTTGCCGCACACGGACACCCAGAACAAGATGTCGCTCACCTCGCCGCGCATCTCTTCTTGAGTTACGGATCGGCGCTTGAATCGCATTTCCTGAACGCCTACCAGATTGGCGACTGGAACGAGCTCCAGCATCGGGCGTTCCACGCCCATCGGGGAGCCGAACTGCTTCAACGAACCATCGGCGCATTTCCGGGAACCGGAGGGGCGTCGGCAAAAAGCCCCGCCCAGATGAGGGCAGTCGCCGAGCGTTGGTTGGTGAGTGCAGGTCACGGCAACGAAGCCTAGAACGCTTTCATTTTCCGACCGTCGGTGGCTTCGAAATAGGGAACCCAAACCAAGCCACAAAACCGAACATCAACATCGCTTTTCCGTGGACTCAATGATTTGACCTCGACAGGAAAAGCATCGGGGCTAAATTTCTCGGATTGCTCTCGAAGCTCAGCCTCCATCTCTTGGCGCACACGATCAACGTCTTCGAGTTCCCGTGCGTAGGCATCCTCGGCACGCGAGATATCCGACTGAGCCTTGGCGGACTTCGTGGCGCGTGAGGCCGTGGAGCGCACGCCCGAGCGGACACTGCGGCCCATAAACGCATCAAAAATCGACGACCCAAACGAAATCGCGGTGTCCATTTGAGCCTGACGAGCCTCGCCACGCTCCTTATCTACTTTTTCTTGGGCGCGTGTGGCCTGGTCTTCTTCGCGCTCCAATTTCGTTTGAAATTTTGAACGAATCTTGTCCACAGCCGCATCACGACGCGTGCGGACTTCCATGGCGACTCTCTCCTGAAAAGCCGCAGCACTCTCACCGGGAGTACTCGAAAGCTTCAGTGCCGGGCATTCATACACGTCAAAAGTCTGATTTCGGTACAAATAGTCCTCCAATTCTTTTTGCAGTTCTTTGTAGGCTTTCGGGTCCCGAGCTTCCCGCGGGAACTCTAGATATTTAGCGCCCTGCTCCCCTTCCTGAGTCAAAACCGACGCGTCAAAATCGACGGGCGAAGCCGAAGCCCAATCCACCAACACGGGCGGGTCTGCAAATGACGCGATGCGATGAGCCGGCATCTGCGATGAGACGCCAAATTTCGAATTCTCGAAATGAACCGTCGCCGCGCAATAACACATGGGCCGATATAAAATATGAGATTCAGGGGGCTGCGCCAATCGGATCGGAAGATAATAGACCGGCAAATCATCCGATAGGATCGGAGCCACCGGCTCGGCGACCTTTTTTGCGACAGGCGGCGGGCTCATGCTTGATAGCGCAGGCTTCTGCGAAGCGCTGAGTCGCTGAATATCATCACGCGTGAGCGGCCCCTTTAAAAAACTCATGGCCCAACGCGTTTCGAACTCAAAGGGCGCCGGCTGGTGCACGCTATGCAAAAGAAATTGTCGTGACTGCAATTGGGAAAGTTTGTCGGATAATGCCGCGCGATCAAAATCACCGCTCGCTGTCAAACCATCGACCACACGGGCGACATCGCGTTCCGTCTGCAATCGCCCCAAGAACCACGTCCCGGCATTCGACAACGCCTTATAGTCCAGATCGGCGGGATTTTGCGTCGCAAGCACCAGACCCAAACCGTGCGCGCGCGCTTGTTTGAGCATCGTGAGCAGCGGTTTCTTGGACGGTGGCTCGGCGACCGGAGGCAAATAACCAAAAACCTCGTCCATGTACAAAATGGCGCGTAGGCTCGTCGTGCCGGGTTGACCGCGCATCCACCCCAACATCCGGTCGAGCAACAACGTCACAAAAAACATGCGTTCGCTGTCACTCAAATGTGAGATCGAAAACACCGAAATCTTGGCCTTACCTTCCGGCGTGTAGAGCAATTTATCGATATCCAGCGCGTCGCCCTGCATCCACGCCGCAAACGACGGTGACGCAAGCAGGGTGTTGAGCCGCATCGAAAGTCCCTGCCGGGCCTTTGCGGGGAACACATCATCGACATCCATGATCCCGATCGTGTCAAAAGGAGGCTTCTGAATCCCGCGAATCAGGCTCACAAAGTCGACGTCGGCTCCTGCCTTCCAATAATGCCCCAGCAAATTAGACAGAAAAACGTGTTCAGGAGACTGCAACGGGTCAGCATCGACTCCGAGCAGACCCAGAAGTCCTGAAACGGTGCTCTCGATTCGGTCGGCCATCACGTCTGGTTGCGCGCGAATATTTTCGGGTGGTGCCGCAAATGAACTGAGCAACGAAATCATCCGGCCAGCCGATGCACCCGGGGTGTAGATCGTAACTTCACTGGAGTTTTTGAGCTTCGCGATGCGCTCGGGCGACTGGCCCCACGAGGCGAGCCCATCCTTCCATTTTTTCGCCTGAGCACTGGCAAGCTCTGGCACCGATAACCCCTTACGACGGGCTTCTTCGGCATCAACCCAAGGCTCAAAATCTGAGGGCAGAAGATTTGGAAAGGTCAGCGCCAGATTGCCGATATCGCCTTTGGGGTCGATCGCGATGCACGGAATGCCATCGATCGCTGCTTCCTCCAAGAGGTCGACACAAAGCCCGGTTTTTCCGCTTCCCGTCATGCCCACACAAATCGCGTGGGTCAGCAGATTTCTGGCGTCGTAAAGCAGGGGTTCGTCGGGAGTCTTTGTCCCGCGGCCGAGGTAAAAAAGACCAAGTTTCTCAAATTGTTCTTCGTTAAACATTATCGAGCCCGTATCGCATTAGAAAGTCCCACACCAAACCTCATGCTGCCGCGGTCGCCCTCCGGCAAGAGCGTTGCCAGGTAAGCAGATCCAGCATTTAAGGTGACGCCAAAGGCAAAATCAAAATCGTTATCGGCGTCGATCGTCTTCTGGGCAACCACGATGACGCCAGGCTCTGGAGCCGGGGCGATTTCTCCACTGCGAGTGTCCTCACATGAACCCGCAGGAACCTCCAAAATCGTCAACACGCGACTCTTGCCGCCCGCCCCTTGCGTCGATCCACGCACCCGAAACCAAGCCGCAGCATCGACATCGATCGTGTCGCCACCAAAACCAAGCCAGGTTCCCGTCGAAGAATAAACATCGAACTCAAACGCCACGTTATTATCGGCAACCGAGACGTGTCCCGCATCCAATCCTGCGACCAATTCCTGCCAGTCCAGGTTTTCGGCCCATACACGAACCTGCGGGTAACCAAGGGGCGGATTGGTCACGCTGCCCGGGTAATCAAGGCCCACCCGATGATTATCGCTGCCCGCGACCAGCTTCACGTCTTTGCCCAGCGCAAGGTCACACATATAGGCTTTAAGCGACTGGTCATCGTAGAAATCCCAACCTGCACCGCCGTTGTAGACCTCTAGCGCATCGTAATCACGAGAACTCCAATCAAACGCCACCCACGACGTGGGGCCCATGGGATGATTCACGGTCACAAAACAACCCGCCGCACGGGCCTGTTCGATCGTATCTGCCCCAGAGACCACGCCACGTGGCCGGTCGATGAAGGCCACGTTCGGGTCAAATGTCTGCAGGTCTCTGGGATAACAGCCAATATGACCTCTGGATTTATATCCCAGTCCGTCGTCGGTCGGACTCATCTCGTTGCCATCGATCATCAAAAATTGAGCATCAGACAGCTCTGCGGCCTTTTCCCAAAAAGGAAACTCGGGCCCCAAATTGAAAAGCGCCGGGTCTTCATCCGTCGTGGAAGCATCGCTTCCCGTGCTGTTGCTATGGTCGGTAAGCACCACGAAATCCAGGCCCAGCTCAAGCGCCTTGGCTTTGAGCGCCTCGGGAGTGCTGTCGCCTCCTGTGTCGTTCGAAGCGCCGGAGGCATGAACATGCAGATCACCCACCCACCATTGACCCGGCAGCGTGCGATCGCCGAATATTGGCGGCTCCAAATTGTCTTGGGCGTCGCTGGATGAGTCGGCATGCGTGTCAACGGAGGCGTCAAGAAGCGACGCGTCTGGTTTGCCTGCAGTGGAGGAATTTTCGGAACACGCCGTGAGCGCCAAACAAATCAAAAATGCAGATCTTATTTTCACGTCGACGCTCCGGCTTGGGTATCGGTGGCTGTTTTAGGTGCACATTGCGCCTGACAGGCGAGCCTTTGAGACCGCCGTGCCTACCAGAGATGCGACGCCGTCCCGCAGTCAAGCGAAGGCAACAGCCTAGAGGTCACCCTCAAGTTGTAATGCAACCGCCACGTAGGGAATCGCCTGCGAAACATCTTGCCCTGCTCGGAAGCGATTCTTGACGTACCAGTTCGCCAAACCAATCGCGGTGGCTCGCTGAATCCTTCCTTCTCCTTCAAAGAACGGCCACGCAACCAAGGGGCCTATGCGATGCGATGGGCCGTTGGGATCCTCGTCCGCCACATCATCCGAATACACGGCCCACGACGAGTTCATGCGCACGCCCGCCACCAACCCTGATGGGAAGAGCCACACGAGATCCAGATCGTTTTGGACAAACCAACCACCGTCCTCGACCAGATAATCGAATTGCGGCGAGTAGTAGAACCGTTCGTTGTCCTCAAGATCAAGATCAACATGTGTCGCCTGAAGATGAGAGCGAACCGCCACCTGCTTAACTGCGACCTGAAAAAGGCTACTAAACGTAAGCCGCACGCCAAGAGCAGAAGAGTTCTCACCCGCATCGGAGATCTTATCGAGTTCGGTGTCCGAGTAATCGGCGTTGACGGAGTCAAAACGCGCGATATGCCCGAAATTACCGTAGAAGCCGATTGCCTCTGCACGTGCACGCAAGCGCAAGATGCTCAAGGGCTGCAACTGGGCCTGC
>JBFFMO010000011.1:0-17009 GCA_041554035.1 Allomicrovenator sp.
CATCGTCGCTGCTCGGGTTCCTGAGCGCGACTCAACGACGAGCGCTTGAAGAGCACGCGCCCGCCCGCATTTCAGTGCCATCTGGCTCGTCGATCGCTGTGGATTATCAGGAAATCGCCTCACCGGTACTGGCGGTGAAAATGCAGGAAGTTTTTGGCTGGAGCGAAACGCCCACCATTGCCATGGGACGCGTTCCTGTGCTGATGCATTTGCTGGCACCGAACAGGAGGCCCGCCCAAATCACCAATGATTTAAAGAGTTTTTGGGCGACCACGTATCAGGAGATACGAAAAGAACTGCGTGCCCGCTATCCCAAGCATTCGTGGCCAGAAGATCCGTACACGGCTCAGGCAAAAAAACGCTGATCAGCGAAGCTTCGCTGTGGCGCGCTGCGCGAAGCTGCTTGTGAGGGCGGGGATCACGGTTGAAATCAGAGCGACGGCCATCACGGTCACCATCACCGTTCCGAAACTGACCAATGAACGCCAATTGCCGTCCACGGGATGGGTGATGAAATGATACCAAACACTGCCGATGACTCCGGCAATCATGGTCGTCACGAAGGGGAATGCCACCAAGCCTGCCAGAACGTTCTTTGCGGCAAAGGCGTTAGGACGCACACCGAGCTTTTTGCTCAGGAGGACGGCCGCGACACTGGTGCCAATGCCTGCTGCAATCACCAAGCCCCAAGCGAAGACGGCGCCAAAGCCAGTCCAGAGTCCCAAGATGCCGATCGCCGAAGTCACGATACCAGGCAATACGGTCGATGCCCGCAATCCGACTCGAACCGCCCGTGAGCGACTCCAGATCAGCGCTGCCCATGAACCCCAGGTCATCGTCGCGATGACCATGGCTGTGAGGTAAAAGCCTGCCTGAACCTGCGTCCAACCAAGGACTTGTGTTCCAAACTGATATGCGATTGCCGTCGGGATGATTGAGCAAAGAATATTTGCCAGAATCCAGAGCGGAATTTCGATAAGTGTTCTCATAAGGCTTGAACCCATAATGTGACCTCGGCGCTACGTTCCATACTAAACAACGCAGAAGAGAAAAAAAAGATTTCAATTCATTGAGATTGTTTTGTGAAACCTTGAAGGTCGGGTGAGAATCCCACGCATACTGTTGAAGTGGAGTCAGGATGAGAAATTTGCTCGCCACGGTTGTTGGCTTGTCAGTGATCGCTCTAGGTGGGAACGCCTTCGCTTCACCTTGGACCTTACCAAAAGATGACCTTTCGCTCACGTTGGGATTCGATTTCCAGCAAGCGACCGAGGAATACCAGACCGACGGCGGTCGACGGGAGTTTCCCCTTGATGGGACATTCTCCTCCCAGACTTTGGGCCTAGGCCTTCGTTACGGCTTCACGGACCGCCTTGAACTCGAGATCGATGTTCAGATGAAGTCGGTTTCCTACAAGGCCGACCCTGTGGTGTTGAGGTTGCCATCCGATACCGTCGACCTGCAGGGTGCTCGCGACGCTGTGTACGATTTTTCGGAGAGCGTGACGGGGCTGGGCGATATCACCTTGGCTGCGCGCTACAACCTTTATCGCCGTCCCATGGGCGTGATCTCGACCGAAACACGCGCCAAGCTGCCGGGCGGGTACCGTGCTCCGGGGCAGACCTTCCGCGACCCAACCAACACCAGTCCAAACGCACAAGAAGACGACGTCACGTTGGGAGACGGGCAAACCGACATCGAACAATCGATCCTTTTTGGAGGGTACGTCCCGGCCACTCGCACGTTCGCGCGAGCGGGCCTGGGTGTGCGATTGCGTTTCGGCGCGCCCGGCCATCAAGCCATCGGCGATGCGAAGGTGGGTCAATTCATCGGGAAAGGCGTCGTGGTCTTCGGCGGCGTGCGGGGCGCATTTACCGTGATCGAAGGCGATACGCTTGGCACCACCTTTGTGGTGACTCGGAATAATGTGACTTCGCAGAATATTCGAGACAGCGATATCCGAAAGGATTTGCTCTCGCTCGATAAAGACTACCTACAGACAGAGGCAGGGCTTCTGGTCGTTCTCTCAAGCGACGCCGAGATGCAAGTCGTGTATTCTTATATTCCGGTTGGAAAGAATATTTCGGCCATTCATTCTGTTTCGGTTGGCATGACCATCCGTATCCCGGCTCTTACTGGGGACTAGCCCTGAAGTGGACCTATGAGCACTGAAACTCGGCAAGCGCCTGCCATGGACTTGGGCACCAGATACGTTTTTGAACGTGTCCTGGGTCGTGGTGGTATGGGCGTTGTGCTGCGTGCTCAGGATACCCTTTTGAATCGGCTGGTCGCGGTGAAGCTGCTCAGTGAAGAACTGGCGGATAATCCCGAGGCGCAACAGATTTTCCTGACCGAAAGCCGCGCGCTCGCGACGCTCTCCCATCCAAACCTCGTGGGTATCTTTGACGTGACCGAGGTCGGTGGCCGCGCGATGATGGTGTTTGAGTACGTTGAGGGCGAGACTCTTGACCAACTTCTCAAGAAAGACGGGCGCTTTGATGAAGCCGAGGCCCTACGCGTGGCGATCGAGTTGACCTTTGCGATCGAGTACCTTCACGAGAAGAACGTGATCCATCGCGACCTCAAGCCCGCCAACATCATGGTGCAACCAGACGGCAAGGTCCGACTGATCGATTTTGGTCTCGCACGCTCTCTGGAAGATATCGCCGAACGCGGGACCCGTCTTCGGGGCTCGCCAGCCTACATGGCGCCTGAACAAGTCATGGGGGAGCAGCTCGGACACCACACGGATTTGTATGCGCTGGGAATGACGCTCTTCGAGATTCTCGCCGCTCGGCTTCCCTTCGAAAGCGGCGACATGTCGTTTGCGCAGGTGCATCGCCATCCGCCGTCTTTGGCGACTCTTCGCGGGGATCTACATGCCGATCTCGTCGTGATCGTCGATCGCTGCATCTGCAAGGCACAAAGCGATCGTCCGGCCTCTGCTCAGGAAGTGCGGAAGGTTTTAACGGCGATTGCCGCCGATGTCGCTGCGGGTGTTCGACCCACTCGATCGCGTTTAACCGCCCCGAACTTTCCCGGCGTCGATTTCAGCACAACGGCTCAGGATCTTTCGCGAAACAAAGGCTTGGTGGGCGTGCTTGGTGCGCTCACGGTCGTTTTCCTCATCGCGTTTGTCGGCATCCTGATGATGCTCAAGATGATTCCGATGCCCGGCGAAGAGCCCGACGTCGTGGTTGCAACGATTCCTGCACCCGAGGTCAAAGCGGCTGAGGAAGTTCAGGAAGAGGTCGTCGCGCCCAAGGCCGTTGTCGTTGAGGACAGCGTTCCGCAGGTGATGTCTCAGGTTCGAGGTGGGATTCTGGCGGCCGAGACCGCCTCTGCTGCGGTTGCCGATGGCTTGGCCAACCGCGCAAAGAATCGCAGACCTGCACAGCCCGTCGAGACGACGCCACCCGTGCCCGAGCCAGTGGAAGAGCCCACGGAAGTGGTCGTCCCGGCAGAAAAACCTGCCGAGACCTTTCAGCCCACAAAATTTGGCAATCCAAGCGTGGCCGCTGTTCCATCGCCCGAAGTCAACAAGGCGGACGCCGAGGCGCGAATCGCCGCAAAAGCAAAGGCTGCAGCCAAAGCCAAGGCCGACGCGCTTCTGCAAGAGAAGCTGCGACGTGAGGCAGCCAAGAAAAAGGCCGAGACAAAGCCGGCCAAAGTTGCTCCCCCCGTGAGCTTCTAGACCTACGCGTCGTCGTCGTCGTCGGGGGCATTGGTCTCGAAAGTGAAGACCAGCTTGTCATCCTCAACATCCGTCATCGCCGTGCCGCCATTTTCCAGGGCGCCAAACAGAATCTCATTTGCGAGCGGCTGTTTGATCGATTCTTGAATGATGCGGGAAAGCGGGCGTGCACCAAGCTTCTCGTCGTATCCGCGTTTGGCCAACCATTCGCGGGCCATGGGGCTGATCTCGACGCGAACACCACGTTCCGAAAGCTGTTGGTCCAATTCGATGATGAATTTATCAACGATTTTGCCCATCACTTCAGGGCGAAGCGGGTTGAACATCACGATTCCGTCGAGTCGATTGCGGAACTCAGGCGGGAACATCTTTTCGATCGCATTCTTGCCGCGGCTCACGTCGACGGTCTTGCCAAAACCAACCACATTGGCGGCCATCTCCTGGGCTCCAGCGTTGCTGGTCATGATGATGATCGTGTTACGGAAATCCGTTTCACGGCCGTTATTATCGGTCAGGCGTGCGGCGTCCATGACTTGCAGCAGGATATTGAGGATATCCGGATGAGCCTTTTCGATCTCGTCGAGCAAGATCACGGCGTGGGGTGAACGCCGAACGGTCTCGGTGAGCTGCCCGCCTTGGTCGTAACCCACGTAGCCGGGTGGGGCGCCAATCAGGCGGCTCACGGCGTGGCGCTCCATGTATTCCGACATGTCGAAACGCACGAACTGAATCCCAAGAGCCAGCGCAAGTTGTTTCGCGACCTCCGTCTTGCCGACGCCGGTGGGGCCCGCAAAAATGAACGAACCGACCGGTTTATCAGGCCGCGTCAATCCAGCACGAGACATCTTGACCGCGGTCACGACAGCGTCGATCGCGGCCTCTTGGTCGTAGACCGCCTTCTTCAACGCTGCATCAAGCTCCGAGAGGCGCTCACGGTCATTGCCTTCGACCGTGATCTCGGGAATCCGCGCAATTTTGGCCACGACGCGTTCGATTTCGGCGACGTCGATGATGCGGTCTTCGGGGTTTTCGCGATTGATTTTATGCCGTGATCCAGCTTCGTCGATCACATCGATCGCTTTGTCTGGATTGGCTTTGTCCCGAATATGCTTGTCCGCCAATTGGGCCGCAGATTCAAGGGCTTCGTCCGTATACGTTACGTCGTGGAACTCCTCATAATATTTGCGCAATCCCTTCAGGATTTCTTTCGTTTCATCGAGGGTTGGCTCGGGCACGTCAACCTTCTGGAAACGCCGCGAGAGCGCCCGATCCTTGTCGAATGAACGTCGAAACTCCTCGTGGGTCGTTGCGCCAATGCATCGAAGCTTGCCGGAGGCGAGTGACGGTTTGAGCAAATTCGACGCGTCCATCGTGCCGCCCGAGGTGGCCCCGGCGCCCACAATCGTGTGGATCTCGTCGATGAAGAGGATCGAGTTTTCTTCCGACTCAAGGGCTTTCAACACAGCTTTCAGTCGTTCCTCGAATTGCCCACGGAATTTAGTCCCGGCAAGCATTCCACCGAGGTCCAACGACCAGACTGTGGCGCTGCGCAACATTTCTGGGACTTCTCCCCGTGAAATGCGCCAGGCCAATCCTTCAGCGATCGCGGTCTTTCCGACACCAGGCTCGCCGACCAGAAGCGGATTATTTTTGCGCCGCCGGCCGAGCACCTGAATCGTCCTTTCGACCTCAAGTTCACGCCCGATCAGGGGATCAATATCGCCTGCGGTGGCGCGCTCAACGAGGTTCGAGCAGAACTGCTCAAGGGGGTTGCCCCGAACATCATCCTCGTCGTCCTCGGTGAAACTGGGCTGGTCCCAGGCATCGTCATCGCCAGCGTCTTTTTCGATTCCATGCGAGATGAACTGAACCACATCCAGGCGAGAAGCCCCATGTTTTTCAAGGAAGTAGACGGCAAAGGAGTCTTGTTCCGAAAAGAGTGCGACCAGGACGTTTCCGCCGTCGACTTCGTCTTTTCCACTCGATTGGACGTGCAAGATGGCACGCTGCATCACGCGCTGAAACGCGCGCGTCTGCTCAGGATCGGCGTCGCGGTCTTCGGGCAAGGCCTCGACCTGTGTCTTGAGGTGTTCGTCGAGGTCGCGCTTGAGCGAATCCACGTTGACGCCACACCCGCGCAGGATGCGTTTGGAGGTCGCATCAAAGCACAAGACATAGAGCAGGTGCTCAAGCGTCAGGTATTCGTGCCGGCGATCGCGCGCCTCGCGGAACGCAGTATATAGGGCAACTTCCAAATCTTTCTGAATCATATATCAATCCTTAAAACCCTATTCGGGTTCCATGACGACCATCAAAGGTTGGCCTTCACTTCGTGCAAGCGTCAGTGTCTGTTCGACTTTGGTCTCGGCAATTTCGTGGGTATAAACCCCCGCAACCCCCGCGCCGCGATTATGAACATGCAGCATCACCGCTGCGGCTTCTGCCGGTGACTTATTGAAGATGGTCTCCAAAACATGGATGACGAACTCCATTGTGGTGTAATCGTCATTCATGAAGATGACTTTATAGAGTCGAGGTTTCTTAACCTTGCTCTGCTTCTTTGTGAGGACATCCCCTTCGTTGTCGTTCTTACCTGCCAAGACGGACTCTCCTGTCGCGACGGCTTGTCGCGAACTTCAATGATGCTACAACGCCCAAGTGCGCCGCGAAATTCTATGTGACGGAGTCAAACTATGGAACAACTCTTCTCAGATCCCTTCATTTGGTTTGATGCCTGGCTGGCCGAGGCGAGTGCAACCAAAATGATCGACCCCAACGCGATGTGTTTAAGCACCGTTGGAAATGATGGGATGCCAAGCTCTCGCATGGTGCTTCTAAAAGGTCGAGATCCCAACGGATTTGTTTTTTACACGAACGCCGAAAGCCAGAAGGGCCGCCAGTTGCTGGAGCATGGCAAAGCTTGTCTGAACTTCTTTTGGCGCGATCAGGGACGCCAGATTCGCATCCAGGGGGTCGCCGAACTCGTCGATGACGCCACTGCGGATGCGTATTTTGCATCGCGGCATCGAGGATCTCAAATTGGAGCATGGGCCTCGGCTCAAAGTCGGCCTTTGGGCTCTCGGGAAGAGATGATTCTGCGCACCAACAGGCTTGAGGAAGAGTACGAAGGCCGCACTGTGCCAAGGCCTCCGCACTGGTGTGGCTTTCGGCTCGTGCCCTCGGCGATCGAGTTCTGGCAAGCAGGTGAATTCCGTCTTCATGACCGATTCGTGTTCACAAAGGACGAAGATGCATGGAAAGTCTCGCGTCTGAATCCGTAACCTGTTACAAGCGGTCCGGACATTTATCTTGATCTTGTGACGGTGTTTAGTTAGAAACACCGCCTCTGAAGTGCTGACATATAGGAGCTTGGCCATGAAGCCTGAAATCCACCCGAATTATAATCCTGTCATCTTTGTTGATGGCGAACACGAAATCATGACTTTCTCGACGATGAAGTCGGGCGAAAAGCGCGTTGTAGATGGCGTTGAACACTATGTTGTCCAGATGGACATCTCGGCGTTTTCGCACCCGTTCTACACCGGCAAGCAGAAGATGATGGATGCCGAAGGTCGCGTCGATCGCTTCCGCAAGCGCTACAATCTGGGCTGATCTCAGGATCGCTTCGAAAATCTGGCAACCCCGCGCAGGCTTACGCCTCGTGGGTTTGTCATTTCTTGGTCCGAATGAAATTGACGCTCGGTCTCTGCTGCGCCATAGTTCGCGGTGATGGGACGGGTGAATTTCACTCCACCATTGGCCATCTGCGTATGACGCGGAATAAGTGGCCACCCAAAAAAGATTTACCGTTGTGTTCGTAAAAAGATCACGACAATTTTGCAATTTTAGAAACCAGATTTGGGCTCTCGCACCAAATGCGTGAGCAAAAACCATAGAGGATTCGGGTCGAAAGGTACCCTAGCTTCTTCAGGACAGGTGAGAGTCGCACGATGAAACGTCCGGCTCGCATCGCTGAACAACTAGGTTGGTCCCATCGGTGAGTGTTTTCGTCATGTGACGATGTGTTTATGGCTTTGAGCCATCGTGACCGCCTGAGGAGACTCGTCTTCCTGGTTGCGGCGCTTTTTGCAGCGCAGGGCATCGACGTGTGAATCGAGGCAATTACGGTGAGGGATCACAGCCACAGGATCGATGATAGATCGCTGCGTCCAATAGGACGACGGCGAAGCCCAGAGAGCCTGAGGCCGTACGGCCCGCTTCCTCGTACACACGAGGAATGTAATGACATTTTACGAAGCTGCCCTAGAAGTATTGCGCCGTAGCGCGCGTCCCCTCCACTTCAAAAAAATCACCGAGCTCGCGATCCGCGACGCCTTGCTTTCGCACGTGGGAAAAACCCCCGAGCAGACCATTGGCGCTCGACTCGACCTTGAGCTCAAGCGCGAAGAAGATTCTTGGATCATCTCTTCAAGACCCGGCGTCTTTTCACTTCGTGAAGACATCATCAGTGTCTTGAATGAGCAGGCCGACCTCCGTAAGCCTGCACCAGTCGCCAAACCCGCAGAGAAAGCCGCGCCCGCGCCTGAGCCGAAATCGGCACGTGCATCTAGACCGGCTCCACCCGTTGCGGACGAAGACGATTCGGACGACGACGATGATGTGGATTCCGACGATCAGGAAGAGTCGACTTCGGGTGAAAGTGATGACTCCAACGATGACGGACGCCGTCGTGGTCGTCGTCGTCGACGTGGGCGTCGCGGCAACCGAGACGAACGTACCGATTCGCCGGCTCCAGTCGCCGCTGCGGAAGCAGCTCCTGCTGACGAAGACCGAGCTCCTCGCCGAACTCGCGCAAGCGAAACGGTAGAACGTGCTCCTCGCGAAGCTCGTGCTCCTCGTGAAGAACGTGCGCCACGTGAAGAACGTGCTCCTCGTGAAGAACGTGCGCCACGTGAAGAACGCGCTCCTCGTGAAGAACGCGCTCCTCGTGAAGCTCGCGCTCCTCGTGAAGAACGTGCGCCTCGTGAAGAACGTGCTCCTCGTGAAGAGCGTGCTCCTCGTGGTGAAAAACCAAATGGTCGCGCACCACGTAATGACCGCAACGACAAACGCGAAGACAGTCCACAGGTGGATGTGTCGGGGCGTTTTGACTCGGTCGGAGAAGCCGCATTTGCCGTGCTCAAAGCTGCGAACCGCAAGCCGATGACCGCTGCTTCAATCGCAGAGACGGTCTTCCAGAAGAAGCTTGTCAAATTTCATACACATGACCCGTCGGCGACCGTTCAGGCCGCAATCGTGGCTGATAATCAGCTTCGCCACGGCCAAGGCCGTCGTCATGTGTTTGCAAACCACGGGAATGGCCTTTGGGGTCTGACCGAGTGGGGCCTTTCGGATGTCAGCATCCAGAAAGAACGCCAGATTCAGAAGCTCGCCAGCGAGCTTTGTGATGAAGCTGCGGTTCAGCTCGGCAACATGCTTGTCGGTCTGAAACCAGAAGCTTTCGAAATGGTGATTCTGGCTGTCTTGGACCGTCTTGATTACCACAATATCCGTGTCTCGAAGCGCACCGCTGATGGCGACGCGTTCTTCACCGCTGAATGGCGCCGTGGCTTTGCCGACGCGCGAGTTTGCATTCAGGTCGTGGGCGATGCCGAGGCAGAAGTCGACGACGAAGATGTCCGCTTGCTTCGTGATACCCTGCAGCATTACGCCGGGACAGAAGGCGTCTTGATCCACATGGGCGACATTTCGAAAGAAGCGCACCGTGAAGTCAAGAATGCCGACGCGGCTCGCGTTTCGATCCTCGACCGTGAAACGTTGGTTCGTTTGATGGTTCAGGAAGGAATCGGCGTTCGTCATCACCATGTGTCGGTGCCGATGGTCGACACGACGTTCATCGAAGCCCTTAAGGCCTGATGAAACTATCCGTTGTTCGCCTGGGTGTTGTTCCGTACGGACAAGCACTCGCCCTTCAGCTCGCACTTCGTGAGCGACTTCAGAAGGGAGAAGCAACCTCGGGTTGGGTACTCTGCGTGGAACACCCGCCAACTGTAACGCTTGGCAAACGCGGACAACTTGAACATTTGATCTCACCGACGAACCTCGACGCCAATGGCGTCGAGGTTTTTCGTATTGATCGTGGCGGCGAGGCGACCTTTCATGGGCCGGGCCAGCTGGTGATTTACCCGATTTTGCGCCTGGCAGACCTGGAGCTCGGAGTCGTGGATTTGATCCGCGGACTCGCCGGCAGCCTGTCGGCGACCCTTGCTGAGCATCATGGAATTCAAGCCCATTACGACGTGGAGCATCCAGGTGTTTGGACCGATGAGACGCCTTCCCGCAAAGTCGCAAGTGTGGGCATGCGTGTATCGGGTGGCGTGACCACCCATGGCGCGGCCATCAATCTGGTCAATGACATGTCGCCCTTTGGTTGGATTGTGGCGTGTGGGATGCCTGAGGCACCCATGATTCGCCTTAAGGACGTGGACCCGGACGCAACGCTGCCCGAGTTCCGCGAACGGTTCCTGAAGCATTTTGGCGAGTTTCTAAAGGTGGAGTGGGTCGAAGCTGAACTTGAGCTTCCGGCCCCCGCCGATTGGATACCGGCAGAGGCACGATAGCCGATCTTACTCGGCGTCGGCCGGAAGGCGCTCGATGTGTGCACCCAAGGCGCGCAGTTTCTCGTCGACCTTCTCGTATCCGCGATCAATCTGGCGAATATTATAAATCGTGCTCGTTCCTTCGGCGGCGAGCGCTGCGATGAGCAGGGCCATACCAGCGCGAACGTCAGGTGATTCGAGCGTGGTGCCGTAGAGCTTGCTTGGCCCAAGAACGACGATGCGATGCGGGTCACAGAAGATAATTCGGGCGCCCATCGCGATCAGCGAATCGACAAAGAACATACGACCTTCGAACATTTTTTCGAAGAACAAGATCGAGCCGCGTGACTGGGTCGCCACCGTGATCGCGATCGACATCAAGTCGGTGGGGAAGGCCGGCCAGATATTATCGTCGATTTTGGGGATTTGACCGCCAAACTCGTCGACCACCACCAATTCTTTTTTGCCTGAAACAAAAAGGTCGTTGCCACGAAGTTCCGTGTAAACGCCCAATTTATTGAAGACGAGTCGAATCATTCGAAGGTCGTCGGGGACGACTCCCTCGATCGTGACTTCGCCGCCCGTGACCGCTGCAAGTCCAGCGAATGAGCCGATTTCAAGGTAGTCGGGGCCGATCGTGTGTTCACATCCCCAGAGGCCTTTTGCGCCTTTGATTTTCAGGATGTTGGTGCCCACGCCGTCGATCTGTGCGCCCATGCGCCCAAGCATCCGGCAAAGGCCCTGAACATGAGGCTCACACGCAGCGTTTCGCAGCGTCGTGGTGCCTTTGGCGCCTACGGCAGCCATGATGATATTTTCGGTCGCGGTCACCGAGGCTTCGTCCATGAAAAAGTCGGTGCCTTGGAGTTTCTCGGCCTTAAAGCTGAGTCCTCCGTCGAAGGTCACTTTCGTTCCCAAGGCTTCGAGGCCGAGGATATGTGAGTCAAGACGCCGCCGACCAATCACGTCTCCACCGGGTGGAGGCAATTCGCAGGCGCCTTCTCGAGCCAACATCGCGCCAGCAAAAAGAATCGAAGCACGAATCTTGCGGCAAAGGTCAGCATTGAGCGTGGTCGATTTGACGTTGGCAGTGCGGATTTTGACGACGCCGTCGTCGATCCACTCATAAACGCCGCCCAGATCTTCAATCACGCGAAGCATGACTTCCACATCTGCGATGCGAGGGACGTTCTTTAACGTGACTTCCTCGTCCGTCAGCAGAGTCGCTGCAAGACACGGGAGCGCCTCGTTTTTGCTTCCTCCAGGCCGGACTCGGCCAGAGAGCTTATGACCACCTTCGATGACAAATTTTTCCATGGTGTACTTCGCCTTCCGTGTGCTTTTTCTGGGCTCTCATCCTGTTATCACGCGGGGGATCACTGCACAACGGCCAACGCGCTGCGTCATAGAAACGTCATCAAGCGGCGGGCTTGCAGTCGTGACGCCTTGCATCGCTGTTGGTTTTGTCGCATCAAAGACACCCTTGGAGGTTACGATGGAAACAATTCGATTGGGTCTGCCCAAAGGCAGAATGTACGACGGCGTTAAAGCTTTGCTTTCGGGCGCTGGGATCGAGGTCAAAGTGGGAAGCCGCGACTACCGGCCCACGGTGAATCTGGAAGGATTCGAGACCAAAATCCTAAAACCCCAAAATATCGTCGAGATGCTGCATGCCGGCTCACGCGATTTGGGTTTTGCCGGAGCCGATTGGGTTGCCGAGCTCGGTGGCGAATTGGTCGAGCTTTTGGACACGCAGATGGACCCGGTCCGTCTGATTGCAGCGGCTCCGATCAGCCTGCTCGAAGACCTCAAGCTTCCTAAAATGCATCTGGTCATCGCGTCGGAATACGAACGAATCACGCGGAATTGGATCGAGAAGGAAGGCCTTGATGCCACCTTGGTGCGCACCTATGGCGCGACCGAGGTTTTCCCGCCCGAGGACGCGGATTGCATCGTCGACAACACAGCCACCGGTTCCACCTTGCGCGCCAATAACCTGCATATCGTCGACACCTTGATGTGGTCTTCGACCAGGCTTTACGCCAGCCCGCGTGCCATGGATGATCCCGATAAGCGCGCACGAATCGAAGACGTCGTTTTGGTCGTCAAATCGGTCTTGGAGGCTCGCGGGCGAGTGATGTTGGAGCTCAATGTCGCATCGGCCGATTTGGAGCGCGTGGTGGCGATTCTGCCTTGCATGCGCGAGCCCACGATTTCGTCGCTGCATGGCGCCTCAGGATACGCGGTGAAAGCTGCCGTGCCTCGTGCCTCGCTCGCGACGCTGGTGCCCAAAATCAAGGCCGCTGGTGGGTCGGATATTGTGGTGACCGCGATTTCTCAGATCGTGGCATAGCCAACCGGGTGAACAAAAAATGACAATTCTAACTTGCGCAGTCATTGGTTCGCGCTAACCTCGCCCCACAACCTTTGTAAATTTGATGGGGTGACATCTCCGATTTTTATGTCAAAGAATGAGCCTGCTCATCTCGTGGTGGGACAATACCAAAATTGATGTCGCCCTTGATGCCTATCCTCGAAGGCCCGAAGCAAGAAGAAGATAAAATCGGGTGGAAAATGAACAAGTCAAAATGGTTAGGCAGCTCAGTCGCTATGACTCTATTTGCATGCTCCTCGACGGAGCATGAACCAACGGAACGCTGGCCGGTTGAGGAGCCGAAGGACTCATTGGCCACTACGCCATTTGAAGGCCGGCAGGTTTTAGATGATGTAGTAGTCTTTCATAGCGGCAAAGACTCTCCTCACTTCGGACACGGACCATACAGAAACAGAAGAACCTGTGGGGGAACGGAAATCATCATCGACCTTCAGTTCGAAAAGGGGGTGTTTGTTGTGGTTCCCAAGTCTCTAACGCATACCGGCTTTCGACATGCCCTTGAAATCGCAGGTGCGATTCAAGATGGGCAATGGACCTGGGAGACACCTATTGGTGTCAGTTTTGCGGACTCAAGTTATATAAGCCTTACAGAATGGAATGAGGGGCCCAGCATTCAATTGCTCTCTTATCCCTACAACCCATCACCTACGGCTCCCCCGGCCCCTGAGAGTTTCGCCCTATATTGTCCGCCACCGCCTGAGGCCTTCGCAGAATCGATGGAGCGGCCGCCACAGAAAATCGAAATCGAGGTCTGGCAAGGTGATATGACTACAGTGATCCAGCTGGAGTTAAAGGAAGTTTCTCCGAACCTCCCTCAACGCTCATTTGTCTATCAGGAGTCACCATGAAAAAAATATTATGGATAAATTTCCGTTTCTGAAAATTACTATTCAGGACCTGAAAGAAACTCCAATTATTAAACTCGCGAGACTTGCCTATTTTGACGTCGAAAAGAACGAAGAGCGGGTTCCGATCGACACGTTGGATGAAATCTATCAGCATGCTGATGCCCTGAAGGCGATGGCGGCTGTGTGGGCCGAGTAGCGAGACTGCCTCGAAAAAGCGTAGGTTTCGCCTCGGCCGGATGTGGATTCCATAAATGAAATTGTTGAGAGGAGAGTGATGTCATTTCGGAATGTTCTGATTTTCTTGACGATATTTATGCTCGTTGGCTGTGCTTCTGATCCGCCCAGTGATGATGGGATGAAGGCGCTGATTGCCCATGACTGGGACGCCGCGAGTAACGCAGATTCGTCCAACGTGGATAACGCTTCTGCCACGGATATGGGGCCGGACATCACACAAACCGTCGCCTGTGATCCGTCGTACGGAACTACTTTTGATGTTGCTCCAGGCGTGCCGGTTTTTATTGGCGTAAAATTCATCGAAGTCCAGCAGGGGAGTGAGCATGTGCTGCAACATGCGGTGATTCGAACCCAAGTTAACGAGGACTTTCAGGTGACTTTTAAGCCGGATTTTCAAGATGTGGAGTTCACGTTCGACGCGCTTTTGAAATTGGATGTGCAGAATAATATGATTCATTTGGCGGGTATAATCGCCTCACAGGTGGATGATGGCGGGGGCGAAGAGGTCGCGGTGTCGGACTGTGTAAACGCCTTCGGGAATCTCAAGAGCCTCCAGTTTGACCTCGATAACCATCCACTGCGTGTTGAGATATACGTTTCGAAAGCGGCTCCTTAGTTGTTTGAAGGCGGCAGACGATCTGGCCGCTCACCGAGACAAATCCCAGACACATATTGGGTTCGAGCCGTCGAGCGTGGTAAACCTGTTCACACTCGGTGAGGAGCCCAAGATGAAACCCCGCACGTATTTTCAGACGGCCTTTCGCAGTGCCAAGGCAACCGGCTCGTACTCGGTGCCTCGCGCGCGCGCCCCGATTGACCTTTGGCTTGATGCCAACGAAGGCCGCACGCCGCCTGAGGATATTCTGCAGGTCGATACCGATGCCGTGCGGCGTTATCCTTCCAAAACACGTTTGGAATCGATGCTGGCCGAAAAGGTCGGCGTCGATGCGACCAGTCTTGTGGTCACAAACGGTGGGGATGACGCGATCGACCGCATTTGCCGAGGATTCTTGGAGGCTGGTCGAAACCTGGTCATGACGTCCCCTGGGTTCGAGATGATTTCGACCTATGCACAGATGACGGGGGCCGATGTGCGCCGCGTGGACTGGTGGGGTGGGCCTTTTCCGTGGGCTGAAATTCAGGCGAACGTGGATGACTCTACGGCCGTGGTCGCGGTGGTGAGCCCGAATAACCCGACGGGCGAGGTGGTGGCGACCGCTGATGTCGTCGCGTTTGCTCATGCAAACCCCAGCGTCCTAATCATGTTGGACCTCGCCTACACGGAATTCGCGTCGGAGGATGCACAGTCCGTCGTGAACGGCGTGGCTAATATTGTGACCATACGCACCCTGTCCAAAGCCTACGGCCTCGCGGGACTTCGGGTCGGTTACGCGGTGGGTGATATGGGGGTCATCAACGTGATTCGCGCCGCCGGCGGGCCCTATCCAGTATCTGCTGCTTCTTTGGCTTTTGCCGAACGCGCCCTCGAGTCCATGGAAATCGCGCCCTATATCGAAAGGGTCGGAACAGAACGAACTATTTTACGCGACCTATTTCATGAGATGGGCGTAAAAACCACCGCTTCCAAAGCGAATTTTATTTTTGCTGAAATCGGTGATGGCCAGCGTTTCCGGGATGGAATGGCTGGTTTCGGCATAGGAATCAGGGCGTGGCCGGGTCGAAAAGGCCCCGATCTGGACGGCTGGGTGCGTGTCACGTGTCCAGGTCACGACGCCGATTTTTCCCGATTAATTCACTCCATTAATTCGCTGCAGCGGCCCGAGGCGTTGATTTTCGACATGGACGGGGTGCTGGTCGATGTCTCTTCGTCCTATCGACAGGCCATCGTTCGAACAGCGGCTTCTTATGGGGTCGAAGTCGGACCTGCCGATATCGCCGCGCAGAAGGCAAAAGGGAATGCCAACAACGATTGGCAATTGACCCTGCGTTTATTGGCTGCCGCAGGCGTCACGGCAGAATTGGACGAAGTCACGAGTCGATTCGAGGACCTTTATCAGGGAGTCGATTCGACTCCTGGTTTATGGACCACGGAAAAGCCCCTGACCAATCGTCGGTGGATTTCCGCACTCAAAGATCGCGGTTACGCCCTTGGCGTAGTGACCGGTCGGCCACGTCGTGATGCCGAGAGACTCATCGACCAATTTGGATTCGAAGGTTTATTCGAAACGATGATCTGCATGGAAGACGGTCCCTTAAAGCCAGACCCGTGGCCGATTCAAGCGGTAATGCAGGCGATGAGCGTCAAAACGGCATGGATGTTCGGCGATACGCGTGATGATATGGTTTCTTCACGCGCCGCTGGCGTACTTCCATTCGGGGTTTTGGCGCCAGGCGACACGGACGAGGATATCCTCTTCCAAAGCGGCGCTGGTTTTGTGGTGCAAAATGTCGAGGATATCGAAGCGCTACTTCCGGAGCTTGGATGAATCGTTTTTTGGTCGCCGATCGATACGCCATCGGAGTGTTTTTTGTCTGCCTGACAATCGAACACTTTCGGTTGACCAGTGGAGACACATTTCCGTTATTTCGGATCTTCTTTTCGACGCTCATTTACGCGTTTCCCCTTGTCGTAGCGGCGCTCATTTCGGCCTCCACCCTCAGCGAAAAGCAGGTTCTTAAACTACCTGTGAGGCTTTTGCCTTTCCCGGTGGCCCTTGCGGGACTGGCCGCGTTTTGCGCCTGGGCCTCTCGTGACCTGACCTCGACCGACAACACCATGTTATGGGGTTTGCCCTTTGTATCGGTGATTGGATGGGTGGCTGCTGTTTCGGTATTCTTGCGCTTGCCGGCTCGGCTGCAACGTCCGATCCCGTGGTTGACTACTGTGGGGCTGCTGACTGCTGCAGGTGCCTATGTGGCCCATGGATGGCTTCCGGACCTGAACTCGATGTTGAAGTGGTGGTTGGTGATTTGGGCGACTTCCGTGATGGCGACAATCTCCGCGGCCAAATTCCGCCAGCCTCGTTCGCAGCCGTTGACGTGGCTGCCCAGCTTGGCGGTGGTTCTAGCCTTTGGTTTTTTCCAAAATATCCCGGTTCGCTTTGGCGATTCACCGCCGCGTAGTGCGGTGGGTTGGGCCATGACAGCGATTTCTGTCGCCGACGACCGCGACCAAGACGGATTTTTTGCGGAAAAGGCTGGAGGCACGGATTGCGACGATAATGATCCGATTGCAAATCCGGCAAGCATTCGAGAACCCTGTGATGATGCGCTTGAATTGAAAAAAGCGAAGCGCACAAAAGGCCGAAATTCGG
>JBFFMO010000012.1:0-16944 GCA_041554035.1 Allomicrovenator sp.
CCTCGCCATTGAACTTGATCTTTCCAACATCGTGTGGTTAGTTACGCGGCCCCGAGAAATCGGGGTAAATTTTACTGCGTCTATCCGGGTTATCCCGTGGAGATTCGCCCTTAAACAGGGCTCTGAGGTTTGAAATGTCAAAGCGCACTTACCAACCAAGCAAGGTCAAACGTCGTCGTACACACGGCTTTCGTAAGCGTATGAAGAGCGTCGGCGGACGTAATGTTATCGCCGCACGTCGTAGCCGCGGCCGTCGTGTCCTCGCGGTTCAAAAGCATAAGAAGTAACCTGGTATGTTTAGCCTGTGTCTGTGATCACCGTTCCCGATGAAAGTTTCTCGAAGCAAATCCGTTTGCTTAAGAGAGTCGACTTCCGTCGCACAGAACGTAGGGGACACCGACGCGCCGGCAAACATATTGTGGTTATCGCGCGAGAAAACGAGTTTGACTTTTCGCGTTTGGGGATCACTGTCACACGCAAGGTTGGAAACGCCGTTGTTCGTAATCGCTGGAAGCGACGAATGAGGGAGATTTTCCGCCGACACAAGGGACAGATTCCCCAACCTTGGGATTTCGTCGTGATCATTCGTCGCAACGAGGGTTACCACCCGCCGTTCGACGAACTTGAACGAGAATTCCTGGGACTCGCGCGGTCTGTCACTTTGCCAAGAGATGCGCGTTGATGCCTGGCAACGAACATGACCACCCAATCCCTGATGCACTGGCCAAAAGGCCGGGAGTCGCGGCGCGTTTTGGGATGTTTGTGATTCGAGGCTACCAGACCTACATTTCGCCACTGCTGCCGCCTGCGTGTCGGTACACGCCGACTTGTTCGCAGTACACGATGGAAGCCATTCAGAAATATGGGTTCTTTCGTGGTTCATGGATGGGAGCAAAGCGGATCAGCCGCTGCCATCCTTTGCATTCGGGCGGATACGACCCGGTGCCTTGAGAGGAGGCCTTCGTGGCACGCAATGAATCCCCGGTTGATCCAAAACGTTTTTTGTTGGCGATGGTCATCAGCGCCATCCTGCTGTTCACCTGGCAGGCCTATTTTGCGCCCACACCCCCGACTCCTGACAAGGACGCGGCGGTTCAAGAAACTGCAAATCAGGTTCAGAAGACGGCTGTGGTTGAACCGGTTGTTCCCGCACAACCAGTGGTTCCCGTCGCAGCACCCAAGAATATCCCCAAGCGTGAAGACACGCTGAAGACCGGTCATTTTGAGCTTAAGTTCTCGAATGAAGGCGCGCGTCTTACGGGCATCAAGGTCCTTGAGCCCTCACAATATCTGAAGGCGGGAGATCTGCTTGAGGAAGTCCCCGAGGATGGTCGTTTTCCATTCACGGTCGGATTTTTGAAGGATGCTCAAATTGTCCCCACCGGGGCCATGTATGAGCTTGATGAGGCCAAGTCGGTCAAGGTCGGTGGAACCTACACTGCTCTCGCGTATCGATATGTCGATCCCGCGGGTCAATTTGTACTGACCGAATTGTACAAAGCGGACACCGAGCGCCCTTATGAACTGGACCTCAGCGTGTCCATTCAGAACGTGTCGGGTCAGGCCATCACCAACTCATTGACCTTCGATGTCTTCGGATATCTTCCGCCCCCGGATCCCGACGCCTCGTGGTTCTCCAGCATGCTGAATCCGCGTCCGGATATCGTCGAGGGCCTCTGTAAAACCGCCAATGATATTGAGCGCAAGCCAGGCAAGAGCGTAGAAAACCCCATGAAATTTGGCAGCGCCGAAGACATGGTGAAGTGGATTGGTATCGATAAGCGATACTTCCTGTTTTCGGCAGTGCCGGCAGAGGCCGGTGCCTCATGTGAATTTGAAGTGCTCGATACGCACTACCTGCGCTCACGGTCGATCTCCACCGCGATGACGATCGACGCCGGGCAAAGCAATACGCATCAGTTCAAACTTTTTGTGGGGCCCAAAGATCAGGACATCCTGGACGCCGCCGGTTCGGATTTGAACGAGGCGATCGATTACGGCATGTTTGCATTCCTGTCGCGTCCGATGCGTTGGTTGCTCGTGTTCCTCTTTGGTTTTGTCCAGAATTGGGGCTACGCCATCATCTTGTTGACCATCATCGTTCGACTCCTGATGTGGCCCATCAACCATAAGGTTTATGCCAACAGCGAGCGAATGAAGGATATCCAGCCTGAGCTTGCGATCGTCAAAGAGAAGTACGCCAACGACCAACAGCGTCAGGCCGAAGAAACGATGAAGGTCTTTAAATCCAACGGCGTAAGCGCCCTGGGTTGTGCACCGATGTTCCTTCAGTTCCCGATCTTTTTGGCTCTCTATTTCATGATTTTGAATTCGGTTGAGCTCTATCAGGCCAACTTTGCATTCTGGTACACCGACCTGTCTGCACCCGACCCGTATTTTGTGCTCCCGATCGCGATGGGTGGGGTCATGCTCATCCAACAATCGATGATGACGGTGGAAGCGCCGAATCCGCAGATGAAAACCATCATGCGAATCATGCCGATAACGTTCACCGCGTTCATGCTCTTCTTGCCGTCCGGGGTAGTTCTGTACTACTTCGCAAGTATGCTGATCGGAATCATTCAGCAGTACATGATCAAAAAGCAGTTCGCTGCCAAACGAGCCAAGGCTGACGCCTAGGCCGACGTCCGGAGAAAGTAAACATGGCCGACACTAAAAAGCCTGCACCGAAGAAATCCGAAAAGACGCCGGCGAAGCCAAAAGCAGCTGCGAAGCCTGCGGCTAAGACCGCCGCCAAGAAGCCTGCCGCAGCTAAGACTGCTGCCGCTAAAAAGCCAGCCGCCAAGACTGCTGCTGCGAAACCAGCTGCGGCTAAGACTGCTGCCGCCAAGAAGCCTGCTGCAGCTAAGACTGCTGCCGCCAAGAAGCCTGCTGCTGCCAAGACTGCTGCTGCGAAACCAGCCGCGGCTAAGACTGCTGCTGCGAAGCCAGCCGCAGCCAAGACTGCCGCTGCTAAGAAGCCAGCCGCTAAAAAGCCGGCTGCAGCTAAGACCGCTGCTGCGAAACCAGCTGCCGCCAAGACTGCTGCCGCTAAAAAGCCTGCTGCGGCAAAGACCGCTGCTGCTAAAAAGCCCGCTGCAGCTAAGACAGCCGCTGCGAAGCCAGCTGCGAAAACTGCTGCGGCGAAGCCAGCTGCCGCCAAAAAACCAGCAGCTGCTAAAAAGCCAGCTCCTGTGGTTGTCTCTGCAGAGGCCTCCGAAAAACCGCGCCGTGGACGTCGTCCAAAAGTCGACGGCGAGGTTCAAGTCGCCGCTGAAGGCGCAGTTGAGGCGAGTGTCGAAGGTCCAACCCGTGGCGGACGTCGTCGTAAGCCGAAAGCTGAAGAGGGCGAAGCCACTGCTGCGCCAGCAGAAGCTGTCGCAAAACCCGCACGCAAGCCACGTCCACAGCCCGTGGTTAAGAAGTTCGTTCCAGCTGAAGTTGCTGCAAAGGGGATCGACCTCCTGACAGAACTCGGAACGAAGCTGGGAATGCAATTCGTGGTCAGCGCCAATGTCGAAGGCAACGTCGTTCGCTTTGACCTCGACGGAACGGATGCTCAAGTGCACTTGGTTCAGGGCAATGCCGTGACACGTCTTGATGCCCTCCAGACCTGGCTGCAAGCCGTGATCTTTGAGTCGGACTCGCCACAAAACGTGGAAGTCTCGCTTGATGTCAACGGGTTCCGTCAGCGTCGCACCGAACAGCTCGACGTGCTCGCCGGTGAACTTGCGAAATCGATCGGCACACTCGGCAAGTCTGTCGTGGTTGCGGGTTTGAATTCATTTGAGCGCCGTGTCGTTCATCGCGCCCTCGAAAAAGAGAAAGGCGTGCAAACCGAAAGCGAAGGCTACGGTGCATTCCGAAAGCTTCGTCTCGAGCCACGAACCTGATCCATGCCTGATACCATCGCCGCCATCGCAACCGCACCTGGCCGAGGCGGCGTAGGTATCGTCCGCATCAGCGGACCTGAAGCCGCTGCGACCTTGCAGCGGCTGGTACCCACTCGATCCGAGTGGGAAACCCACAAACTTTATTTCTCACGCATTTTGGATCTCGACGGCAACCTCATTGATGAGTCGTTGGCCGTACTGATGCTTGGGCCTCATAGTTACACGGGCGAAGACGTCGTGGAGCTGCAGGTTCATGGCGGTCCGATCATTCTTCGTCGTGTTCTGGACGCTGCACTTGGTACGGGGGCTCGTATTGCGCGTCCCGGCGAATTCACCGAGAGGGCCTTCCTGAACGGTAGACTCGATCTGACTCAGGCCGAAGCGGTAGCTGACCTTGTAAATGCCACCAGTGAAGCCGCTCATAAGCTTGCTTTGGAGCATCTCGAAGGCGCACTGGGCAAGGCCGTGCAGTCTTTTCAAGACCGTGTCGTCGAGGCCATGGTGTTGGTCGAATCTGCGATCGACTTTTCGCACGAAGAGCATGTCTATCAGATCGAGTTCGACGAGATTCTACGACGCATCGACCTCGTTTTGCCGGATCTTGAAAAACTTCGGAAGAGCTTTGACCAGGGCCGCCGCCAACGCGAAGGCGTGCGCGTCGTGATTCTTGGGCCGACGAATGCGGGCAAATCGACGCTATTCAACGTGATTCACGGCACCGAGCGCGCAATCGTAACGCCGATCGCCGGCACGACCCGGGACTTTTTGGAAGAAGAGGTCATCATCGACGGCGTGGCATTGCGCCTGGTCGATACCGCTGGACTTCGGGCGACCGAAGACACCGTCGAAGCGATTGGCATTCGTCGATCCCGTGATTTGATGGACCGAGCTGATTTGATCGTATGGCTGGTCGACCACTCCGAGCCGCTTCCCGAAGAGACCACGGTCGCGCTCCAACGCCTCAAATCAGAGCCGCGGCCAAGCGTCATCGTCTTGAATAAGCAGGACCTACCCAGCGGTCTGAGTGCGTCGGACACGGAGCTCGTTTCCGGCTTTGAACACGTTGTTCGAACCTCATTGGCAACCGGCACAGAGGGTCGGGATGGGCTTTTCGAGGTTTTGGCCGAGATTGGCCGGGAATTGACCTCGGGGGAAGGCGTCTTGCTCAGTCGAGCCAGGCACCTTCAACACGTCGTAGCAGCGCTGGAATCCCTGCAGCGTGCTCGCCAATCCCTTGAGGCAGGCATGGACCACGAAATCATCGCGCTCGACCTTAGAGAGGCTCTGGATGCGCTCGGCGAGATCGTGGGCCAGGTCACCACCAACGATATTTTGCATCGAATTTTCGCTGAGTTTTGCGTCGGCAAGTAAGGCTTTTGGCCCACCCCAGCCGCAGTCTAGATCATGGTGTAGAGGACGAGCTCGAGCGAGTAGGTCGCGTCCTTGAGAGGCCGGACCACGATGTAGTGATCGCCGTCAGCAAAGGGATAGAGGTTCGCCTTGAGCTCACCGTTGATGACGTTGCCGTCTGCTACCTTCCCAAAAACATCCCAGATTTCGAGCGCGAAATCTTGTGGGGTCGCACCACCGGTCGGTGTCAGGATTGCATCAAACGATTCCGAAAACGCGTCGATCACAAAAAACGAGTACCAATCTTCGCTGCCTGAACATGCCTGCAAATTATCGGCGGAACCAATGCTGAAGGTCTTTGCCGTCGCCTGCGCATCATTGGGTTCGTAGATGTCGGTGTCGGTACAGGTTTGGGCGGCGGCGCCGACTTCAACCAGCAAAGAATATCGATTGGGATTATCCACCGAGTAGATCGTGGCATGGAAGGTTCCCGCAGTTTTAGCGATGTAGGTGATCTCTTCGACATCAGAAATGCCCAAGCTGTAATCAACTGCCGGTTTGTTTCGCCCCACTTCCTGCGCCGGTGAATGCAGGCGCATATCGATATCCGCAACCGCAGATTGGAAGTTCGCGCGCAGGTGAATCTCCTGGCCGACTTCCGCCTGAATCGCAAAGACATCGATGTCGTCAGCGCGGCAAATTTCGAGCCCGGAGTACATCGCGGTCGCGGTGGTCACGGGCGTTGCGTTGGTGGCCAAGTCGTTGGGCTCGTAGGCGGCATCGATACAGGCCGAGGGGTCGGTCAACGACACCACGTCACCCGTCACCTGGTAGGCCATATCGGTGGCATCGGCGTTTCCGATGACCTTGATGAAGCGTTTGGTCGGCGCGCCCTGGTTCTGCAAATTCACGTCGGTGAACCCACCGCATGACGACTGAGCGACGGTTTCCATCAACTGGCCTTCGAGGTTGTAGACCTCGATCGTAGGCTGGGCCCAGGTCGGGTACACAAAATAGATTGTGGCCTCTTGGTTGGTGCCAAGGCCGACTTCGAAGAAATCGTCTTTGCCCTCGCACATCCGCCGGTAGAGCCACTCATCGCCGGGTATCTCTGACGAAGACTCGAAATCATCGACGTAGTCGTAGGGGTCGTCCTCACACTCAGCGGTGCCGGGTGGGTACGAGAGGAATCCGCCGTAAAGGCTCGATGGCCCGCATAAAACTGGAAACCCGTCTTCCTCGGTCGGGTCATCATTGATGGCACAGATTTCGAAGTAGATTTCCTTCACGTCCGTTCCAAGTCGGTTTGGAATCACGCCCACAAAACGGTCCCCATCTGGGGCCATAGCCACGCTTTCCCACTGAAGCTCAAAATCGTTAAACGCGTCGCCGTCGGTGTAATTGAGGGTGAGTCGATCGTAGCCCTTCGTCGGGTCGACCAACCGGGCTGAAATCACGTGTTCTGAGGTGGTGCGTTGGGCACGCAGCGGTTCGTAGGTGACTGTGTCTTCAAATAAACATCCGGTGGAATCTGGAGTTGTCGTGCTGGCCGTGTCCTTTTTCAGGATCACCGTCACGTCCTGATTCACCGGTTCATTCACGCCGTCGTTGGCGATGAAACGCACGGTATGAACCCTCTGTTGAATCTGTTCGGCCGAGGGAATCCAACCAAATTGGGCGGTGAACTCGCCTGTTTTGCTGAGTTCGGCTCCCTCAGGTGCAAAACCCTCAGGCATTCGGATGCTCACGGTATTCGAGTCGTCGTCGCGGACTTTCACTTCAAAACTAACGGGAGTGCCGCTTGCGGCGTTATGCAACACGCTGGCTGAGTTGACGAAGCGAGGCACGCCGTTGCCCGCCAACACGACGATCAACACCACCTTTTCGGTCGAAAGACCCTGGGAATCGGTGGCCACAAAAACGAGTTCTCGTGGGCCTGCCGCCGTGACGTCAGACGAAATCGGGTCCCAGGTAAAAACGCCCCAGGCTCCATTGGCCTGAAAATCAGACCGGTCGGGCTGATTCACAATGCTGAGCGAGACGTCGCCGCCTTCGGGGTCTTCCCCGCGAACGGTGATTCGCACCACGTCTTCGCCGACGGTCGCCGAGATCTCAGACGTGACGTCGATCGTCAGCGTGGGGGCCTGATTGACGCCACCGGCATCGGTTCCACATGCGGCAAGCATGAGGATAAATGGGAAAAAACGTCGCATGTTTAGCGCAGCATGTAGAGTTCGTAATTGGATTTGGCGGTCGCTGAGACCTTGATGAACACTTGGCCAGTCGAAGCTGGCGTGTAGTCAAAGCTCAACGTGTTTCCGGATTTCGCGCCGGTCGCGATCTTGGTTCCGGCGAGGTTATAGGCCTCGAGGACGATATCGTTCACGGTGCCTTCGCCGGCCAAGACGGTGAGTTCACCGAGAACCTGTGCACCATTGAACTCGGTACGCTGGTACCAATCGGCGCTTCCTGGACAAATCATGAGAGGAGTCAACGTGACTTCGTCCAGATTGGGAATCAAAGCCGCGGACACCTGCGAGTGATTTCCCGCGCCTTGGCTGTACATGTCGGTGTCAGGACAGGCCGGTGCCGCGCTGACCGAGAAATCCAACGTATAAGGCGCAGCGCTCGGATTATTGTTGAAGACCAACAAGTAGTAGGTGCCCGTTTCGGTCGCGGTATGCGTCAGTGTCTCTTCGTCCACCAATCCGAAGGTGAAGGCCACGCCGTTACCCGATGGGCTGATCTCCCCAGCCTGCGAAGGCGGAAAGAGCGTCATGTCGAGGTTTCCAGTAGCGTTGCTGAATGCGTGAACCACCGTGATTTCGTCGCCGGCTTTGAGTTCAATGGCGTAGACATCGATGTCGTTTTCTTCGCAGATCTCGGCCGATACGTTGTCGCCGGCGCTGACGGGACTTGCGTCCAAGGCCGACTCATTGGGCTCAAGCGCCTCATCCGAACATCCACCAGTGCCGCCCTGAGTTTTAATCGTGCGAACCTGATACTCAATGTTGTCCTGACCCTCGACCTTGATGAAATAGGTTTGTGTCGTGGAACCCGTGTTCGTGACCTCAAGTGTTGAAAGGCCCGTGCACGACGATTTTTCAACAGTGATGGGTTGCTGGTTGGAATCGTAACCCGTGACGTTTGGTGCCAGATCGTTGCCGTACACCACTGCGATGACGTAGGCCTCGCCGGCGCGCACTGGCAACGAGTGGAAGTCCGGATTGTTTTTGCAGGTGCGGTAGAAGGTGAAGCTGGAATCCGAGAGCAAACCTGCAGATTCAAAATCGTCGTTTCCGATCATACGGTCGATGCCGTCGTCGATGCACATCGTTGCGTCATCAGGCAGGTACGCGGCAAACGAATGATAGAGGTTGAAATCGCCCGTGCTCGGGACACAGAGCACCGATTGGCTGTCCGAAGAGTCCTTGTCGATCGCGCAAATCGTGTACGAGACGACGAGCGGAGTGCCCGACTGAATGATCCCGGCTTGGTTTCCGATGGCGGCGTAGAAGTTGGTGCCGTCATCCGTGGTCATCGAAATCCCTTCGAATGTGTCTTTGGGGTCGTCCGAACCTTCGCGGTATGGATTTCCAACTGTCCAATAGATGACCATCTCGTCGTAACGACCGATGCCCGCGCCTACCAGGCTGGCTTCGATATTATAGTCGCCGAGCGTGGTTTGAGCCCCAAGTGGGGTGTGGCGAATCACGGACTCGCCTGGGCACGAAAGGGTCGTCTGGCCAGGTTTGATGACCGCGCCAGAGTTCGAGCGAATCACGATCGTGACGGTGTATTCGACCGGCGCATTGATCGAGTCGTCGGCAACAAATGTGACCGAGTGAACACGTCGTTTGACCTGCTCGACATTAGGTTCCCACTCAAAAACGCCCGAAAAACTATCCGTCTGGGTGAAGCTTGAGCCCACGGGGGCGGCGCTTTCGAGCATCGTCAATTCGATCTCGTTCGAGTCGTCATCGCGAACAACGACGTCGAATTTCATCGGTTTGCCCACGCGTGGATCGTAAAGCTCGCTCGCGCTGCTCACAAAACGAGGCGTGCCGTTGCCCGGCGTGATCGTGACGTTGACGGTCTTTTCGGTGGATTTTCCAGAATCGTCTTTGACGATGAAGATCAGTCGAAGCGGTTCGGTCGTGGTGACGTCGCTGGCGAGTGGAGCCCAGTCGAATCGCGCGCCGTTGGCCGACTTAAAGAATTGGGCTGTGTCTAAGGTCCAATCGCCGTCGGGTTTGGCCTGATAGTCGAATTGTAGCGCACCGCCTTCGGGATCGTTGGCGCTGACCTCGATCGTCAGAGTCTCGCCGACCTCGACGTTGATCGACGCACCAACATTGAGCGCCACGACCGGAGGTTGATTATTTGAGTCGTCCGCCGAGCACGCGGAAAACATCCCAACGACCAGCACAAAAATCCAAAAACGAGCGTTCATAGTCATCTCATTCAAACCGTGAAGTCCCTTAAAATGCGCCGAATTTCAGCGAAAAGGAGTGTCCCGAAACCTAACAGCAATCGCGTTCAGAATCCACTTTAGCGAGTGGTGTTGTGTTTGCTTGCCGCGTCACGCCGCGTGATCACATTTCAGCTCGGAATGGGTAGACGGTATCCGTGATTTAGGAGGGCCTTATGTTCTTTGATCCCCTTTATATGGCTGTGATGATCGTCGGTGCGCTGCTCTCGTTTGGGACTCAGTTTTGGGTGAAAAGTCGGTTCAACCGATACACGCAAGTGGGGCTTCATAGTGGGATGGCGGGTGCCGAAGTCGCCGCCGCTATTTTGCGCGCTCAGGGGATTCGGGGTGTTCGTATCGAGGCGATTGACGGCTTTTTTAGCGACCATTACGACCCGAGTGCCAAAGTTTTGAGGCTGAGTCCGAGTGTTTATTCCGGCCGTTCAGTGGCCGCAGCCGGGGTTGCAGCTCATGAGGTCGGCCACGCGATTCAAGACGCAGCGGGATATTGGCCGATGCGTATGCGTCAAAAAATGGTGCCCGTGGCGGGGATCGGTTCGAACCTCGGGGTGTTGCTGATTGTCGCGGGTCTTTTTGTGGGCCTGACGCAGTTATCGATGGTCGGGGTGATGCTCTTTGGAGGCTTTGTTCTGTTCACTCTGGTGACTTTGCCGGTGGAATTCGATGCGTCGTACCGTGCCCACAAGATTCTGGTCGAAAGTGGGTTGGTGACAGCCTCCGAGTCGGCCGGGGTCCGTTCCGTGCTGATGGCGGCAGCGGCCACCTATCTGGCATCTGCGGCTACTGCAGTACTTCAGCTGTTGTATTGGATTTCGGTGTCACGTCGGGACTGAGCGTCGCAGCGTCAGGCGACAGCTAAGATGAGCATTAGAAGACTGATACCGAGCAGCGGGCGTTCGACTTCTGGGTCTTGGCTGGCAAGAGCCAGATGGGCCCAAATCGGAGCGGCCACCAGCAACGGGAACATGTTCTGCAGGCCAAGGGGCGCGATCAAGAGCACCATAATTGCGGGCAAAGAAGTCAGCGCAAAAGAGCGTGGCAAGCGCTTCAGGTTCATCGCCCACAGCACCAACAAAACCAGGCCAAGGCCTATCTGCGCCACATCGAGCGGGCTTTGGATCAAGGCGGCCGGCAGCCAGTTTTCTCGGAGCGCAAAGGCGTCAAAAATATAACGTGGGGCGTCTCCAAACAGGACGCCGTAAAGCACCCAGCTTGCCATGACCAGAATGGGCAAGAGGGTTGCGATCCAGGGCGTGACCTCATCCTTGGACGACCGAAACGACAAGGCAGCAACGCCTGGGAACAGAACCACGGTCTGGGGTGCAATCATGGCCGAGATGGCCATCAAGACCCCTGCCCATCCCGCACGATTTGAACCCGCGAACTCAAGCGCCCAAACGGCCAGAAGACCGCCAAAGATCAAGCCGCTGCCGGGCACAAGGAGGGAAATCAACGGCGAACACATCCAAAACCACACCGCTCGGTCCGCTGTTTGTGGAAGTCCTTCGCGACGGATGATTTTGTAGATCGCCAGCGCCATGAGCCAGACCATCAACTCGCCCAAACCCATCATGGAATAGGTGCCGAAATGTCCTGGAGCCCAAGGGATGATTTCGTTTCCGAGCTCGACCAAGGCCTTCGTGTTGGCCCATGGGCCAACGCCATAAGTCAACGTCGCGAGGTCACGTCCTTGAATCCAACGCGAGAGCCAAAATGCACCGCGTCCGACAAGGAAAGCTAGGAACGTCGTTCGAAGTGCTGGATGTATGCGGGCCACGATAGGATGCATGCCCCATTAGACCATGTATTCAGATGTAGGCAAAAACTTCTTGTGAACTTCAGAAAACCAAGGCTTCGAGATATTATGGGGCGCTCTGAGTGCGATAGACCCGCAACCGAATGGGAGGCTTCTATGTCAGAAGAAAAATATCTTGTTACCAGCGACGAAATTTCCGAAATCGAGGGGTTGAGGAAGGTCCATTTCTTGAACTCCAATGCCAAACGTCGAAATAAATCTCTGGGGGATTTAACCGGACTGACCGGATTCGGATTTCATTTGATTGAGGTTGAGCCAGGCCACGAGACGACTGAACATCACCGGCACCATCACGAGGATGAATGTGTTTTTGTCCTGTCGGGAACAGCGACGGCTTTCATTGGTGAAGAGGAGCACACGATCGGTGAAGGCGACTTCATTGGTTATCGAAAAGGTGGATTGCCGCATTCGATCAAGAACACCGGGAGTGAGATTCTTCGTTGCATTGTCGTTGGCGAAAGGCTGCCGCACGATGTGGGCGACTACACTCGCCTTGGTAAACGTTTGTATCGGAATTCTGGGTTGCCGTGGAATCTCGTTGATCACGATCATATTGAAGATGTCAGCGGTGCCGGGAAGAAATAGCCACGTCTTGGTTGGGAAATATCGACTCTGAGCCGGACCGTGCTGTGCGGCTCGCATCGGTTCATGTTTTCCATTTAATTTTCTGTTAATGTCGCGCCGTCATCGCCACGGGGTTTCTGTGCATTATCTCGTCCTGCTCCTTGTTCTCCTCACATCCTGTACGCCTCAAGACGAAAACGTCGCTTCGGATACTTCTCTTGAAGTGATCGTTGATAGCGAGGTGATGCCCGTGAGTACGAAGACTGAGATGCCCACCGAAAACCGTGACGCCCGCGTCGTGATTTTTAACGGCTTGGTCGAGGGCAATGGTTCTTATAAAGCCGAGCTGGTGCGGACGATCGACACCCCGGTATTTTTGGATGTGGATCGTGGTGTGGACGGGACTCCATTTTGGATCGCCCAGGCGAGCGTCGAAGACGCGCAGGGTGAGGTTTTGTGGACAGATCGTGTGAACTCGATGTTCCAGCTTCTTGAGTTTTTGGAGCTGGTCGTCGAGCAAAGCGCTGCGGTGAATCTGAACAAAACCCAGCTCTATAATTTTGTCCTGCAGCAATATCCGGCACTGCTTGAGTTTCCGGTTCGAGTCCCGGTCGGAATTCCAGGTGGCGTTGATTTTGTGCTGCGCGTTCCTGATGGGGACAATAAATTTGTCGAGGTTGGTCGCTACGCGATCCAGGAACTGCTCGACGGTGCGACGCCGCCTACGATCACGGGCGAAGTGAACACCGTGGTTAGAACCGGGCCGTCTAAAGACAGACTGGATATCGTGATTCTGGGCGACGGTTATCGCGCCGAAGATCGCGAGGACTTCGATTTGGATTCACAGCGCATCGCAGAGCGCCTGCAGGAGACCGAGCCCTATGCTTCGGAAGCGGGCCTGATCAACATCCACACCGTGTTCACTCCGAGCGTCGAAAAGGGCGCTGGTTACGATTGCAGCGGCATTCCGGCCCAAGATTCGGGCTGTAAGGAAGATCTGCGCGACACCGTTTTTGGCACCACGTTCGTGGTCACGGCTCTGGCTGATCGACTGAATTTGGTTTTGGGCGAATCGGACCGAGTCGCGATGCCGCTTGAGATCGCAAAAATATTCGATGTGGCCGCGCAGGCTGAATACGACGAGGTGATCGTCGTTTCCAACACCAAGAGGTTTTCTGGATTTGCCGGGATTTACGTCTCGCTTGTCACGACGTTCGCCAATAATCGAAACCTGATGGCAGACGTGGCAATGCACGAGCTTGGTCACAGTTTTGGCGCACTCGGTGATGAGTATCAGGTGACCGGAGACCCGTGTTTATTCAATGAACCACGCGTGCCGCTGCCTGCCAATATTGCCCCCTACACGGAAGGATCTTTCAAATGGGACCGCTTCTTTGATGGCCCCGTTCCAATTCCGACCCCCGCCAACCAATCGAGCAGCTACCCGGTGGGCGCCTATGAAGGTGCGTATAATTGCGATTTCCTGTACCGGCCTGCGCTGGACTGCAAAATGAAGTCGGATGAGTCGTTGCCCTATTGCCCCGTGTGTCTGGAACAGCTGATGCGTAGGTTTTATGCGACCGTGGACCCTCTGGTGGCGCCAAGTGTCGAGCGCAAAGACGACGGTGTTTTGCGTTTTTCGGTCGATCTTGCCGGCAAGACCCGCGCAGCAAAATGGTTCTTGAACGAAGCCGAATTTGGTGACGGCCCTTCGGTCGACGTCAGTGGCTCGGACGTGGACAGCGACGAAAACACACTTCGCGTGCAGGTCTCCGACATCTCAGGTCGCGTGCTTGTCGAGGATCCTCGCCTGGCCGAAGACTACACATGGACCATTGGTGTCGTGGCTAAAGAGGCTGTTACACGGAAATAGAACCTTGTGACCTATGACCTGCCTGTGCCTGTGCTTGGGTTGCAGGCATCGCGCTTCTGCGATTCCCGAAACCTGACTAACCGAAACCCGACAACTGCCCGAGGATTGACACGTTGCGTCATCCTTCCTAGTTTCCTGCCACCTTTTTGGTAGAGGACCCCATGCGCCATTTTATCACCACCGAAGACTGGAGCCGCGCTGAGCTTCAACAGATGCTCGACGACGCCAAGGCGTTGAAGGCTTCGCCTTATTCGGATGCGCTTAAACATAAGTCGGCAGCGCTCGTGTTTTTTAACCCGTCGTTGCGTACGCGAACCACGTTTGACCTTGGCATGCATCAGCTGGGTGGCCACGCCATCGTTTTGCAGCCCGGCGCTGGTTCATGGCCGATCGAATTCGAAGACGGCATCGTGATGGACGGCGATTCTGAAGAACATATCGCCGAAGCCGCGCGCGTTTTGTCGCGTTATTGCGACATGATCGCCGTACGTGCGTTTCCGAAATTCAAGGATTGGTCGGTCGACCGCGAAGATCATGTGATCAAACAATTCGCGAAGTACTCGACTGTTCCCGTTGTTAATATGGAGACGATTTCGCACCCCTGCCAAGAGATGGCGCTGATGATGGCGCTGCAAGAGCAGATGGGCGAAACCGACGGCAAGAAATTTGTGTTGACGTGGACTTACCATCCCAAACCGTTGAACACGGCTGTGGCGAACTCGGCGTTGTTGATCGCGAGCAAATTTGGCTTTGATGTCACGCTTGCTTGCCCAACACCTGAATACGCGTTGGATGAGCGCTATATGGACGCTGCCAAACGATTTACGAAAGAAAATGGTCGGTCATTTAATATGACGCACGATTTGGATGAAGCTTACGATGGGGCGCATGTCGTCTACGCGAAAAGCTGGGGCGCCATTCCATATTTTGGAAATTGGGAAGCCGAAAAACCGATTCGTGACGCCCATAAACATTTCATGGTCGATGCAGAAAAAATGGCAAAAACCGATAACGGTTATTTCAGCCACTGCCTGCCCATGCGACGCAACGTGAAGGTCACCGACGAAGTCGCTGACTCACCACGTTCGCTGATTATTGAAGAAGCTGAAAACCGACTGCACGTGCAAAAAGCGCTGATGAAGCGCTTGCTGGCCTGATTAGGAGCCTGAAAATGGGTGAAAAAGTAGTACTCGCATTCTCTGGTGGCCTCGATACGAGCTTCTGCGTTCCTTACCTTAAGGCGCAGGGCTACGACGTGATCACGATGTTCTGTGATACCGGCGGCGTAAGTGCCGAGGAAATCGCATATATTGAAGAGCGGGCCATGTTGTTGGGTGCTGTTGAGCACGTCACGGTCGATGCCTCACAAGACATCTGGGACGAAGTTGTTGTGCCGCTGGTGCGTGGTGGGAAATTCTACCAAGATCAGTACCCACTTCTTTGTTCGGACCGATACCTCATTGTCCGAAAATCGCTCGAGCTTGCCGATGCCCGTGGGACCAAGTTTTTTGCCCACGGTTGTACCGGAATGGGCAACGACCAGGTGCGTTTCGACCTGACTGTGCGTGCCCTTGGCGAATACACGATTCTGGCACCGATCCGCGAAATCCAGAAAGATGTCGATAATGTTCGTGTTTACGAAAAGGCGTATCTGGAAGAGCGTGGCTTTGATGTTCGCGCCAAAACAACTCGCTACACGATCAACGAAAACGTGTTGGGTGTGACGGTTTCGGGCTCGGAAATCGACGATTGGAAAGCTCCCGGCCCCGAGACCTACAAGATCACACGTCCTCGCCCGGAATGGCCTGCAGAAGCCAAGCGCGTCACCCTCAAATTCGAGCACGGTGTTGTGACCGAACTCGATGGCAAGAAGGTCGACGGTCCGACGATCTTGAAGACGCTGAACGACACCTTTGGCCCTTACGGCGTGGGCCGTGGCATGTACACGGGCGACACGACGATCGGCCTGAAAGGACGCATCGTTTTTGAAGCCCCTGGAATCACAGCGATCGCCAAGGCTCATCGCGCGCTTGAAGAAGCCGTGGTCACCAATCGCCAGAATCAATTCAAAGAATTGGTGGCGAATAAATGGGTTGAACTCGTCTATCAGGGCTTCTTTTACGAGCCACTTAAAGCCGACCTCGAGGCCTATCTTGAGAGCTCACAAACCAACGTGAACGGCACGGTGACGCTAGAGACTTCGGGTGGTTTGCTTCACGCCGTCGAAGTCGACTCGAAGCATTTGCTCAAGGCCAAGGGCGCCGTTTACGCGCAATCTGCCGATTGGGGACCTGTGGAAGCCGAAGGTTTCATCAAGCTCTTCGGGATGAGCTCGACTCTGCATGCGGACGTGAATCGCGGATGAAAAAAGCGGCGCTCCAGCTTGGGGTGTTGGTGGCCTGCTGGGCTGCGCCGCAGCAGGCCTATGCTTGGGATTATCTGGAACACGCCTGGTTCACCGATGTGGCCTGTCAGAAGGCGCAGTCGATGCTCGCCGACCGCATCAAGACTGACCCGTCCGAAGATCTTAAAGCAAAATACGTCGCGCTCGGGCTCTTTTGTCCGGTCGATGACACACGAACCTACTGCAAGGACGGTCAGAAGGTTGTTCGCGGCGCCCTGAACCTGATTCGTGACCCGTCGGAATCCGGCGATTATAGCATTACCCTCGGCGATATCGCGGCGCTGCCCGACCATGTTTCCCGGTTTGGACCTCTTAAAAATGTGCCCAACGCTCAGGATGATGGTCTTGTTCTGCGCACGTTGGAGTGGCTGACCGGCGATGGCACCGTTGGAGGCGTGATCGAAAGTGTTGCCGAAGATGCCTGCGAAACCGACGTTGCTGACTTCGCGGGTGCCAGCGACCAGGTGGAAGAGTCGTATCATCAGATTCACGACCACGACGGTTTAGAGCCCGTGCCCCGCAGCCTGCTTTTGCCCAATCTACGGGTGCCGC
>JBFFMO010000013.1:0-16642 GCA_041554035.1 Allomicrovenator sp.
CATCCTGCTCGAGGTCTAATCACGCAAATTGCGAAAGGGCTGGAAGACTCGCGCTTCCAGCCCTTTTTCTTTTCGTCGACGCCATGCGAAGTCTGGGGGAAAAAAATGGGCCGATTCTTCTTAGTACTCTTGTTAGGAGCTTGCGCTCCGGCTGATTCCAATGGTCCTAGTCTCGATGTCACTGACGTCAGCACCAACGACATGGGCACAGGCGACGTGTCAGTTGATGTCCCCCCAGTTTATTCGCTGGTTATCCAGACCGACAGGCTCGCGGTCGGAGCCATTCAAGTCGTTTCAGTCCTCAAGGACGACGATGATTTTGATGCGGACGTTGACTGGCACATCTCCGGCGGTGTGGTCGAGGTTGCTCCCAATCAGTTCCTCGGTGAAAGCCTCGGACCGGTCGAGATCGAAACAGTCGTCGATGGCTCACGACTTCGCGCGACGTTTGAGGTCATCACCCCGCGTTGGAAGGCATTATCGGCGGGGCAATTGACCACCTGCGTCCTTAACTCGGATGACGAAGCCTATTGCATGGGCCATCTTGGTAACACCAAGTCATCGAAATTGATCCCAGTGCCCGGCGGCCTTAAGTTTCAAACCGTATCAGCCGGAGCCTCATTTGCGTGCGGCATCTCATCAGGCGACGTCTATTGTTGGGGCGACAACGCCAATGGGCGCCTCGGTGTGGGCGAAGACGTTCGGTGGTCTGCGGAACCCCTGCCCGTTATTCTTGGCAACCAAGTTCGTGAGATCTCGGCCGGTCTCGGCTTTGTGTGTGCCTCATCGCCCAATAAATCTTGGTGTTGGGGGATTTCGGAGTATCTTCAAGTGCTCGGTAGTCGCGAACTGGCGGTCTACACCCCTCTTGAGACCGCGACACATTATACGCAAATCGCCGCCGGGCATTTCCACGCGTGTGGAATCAGAGGTGACGGTGTCGCGGAGTGTTGGGGCGCCAATATTCGACGCCAGATTCTGGACACCGATCGACCTTTTTATGACCTCCCTCAGGTGGTCTCACAGCCTCACCAGTTTGTGTCCTTGCATCCTGGGCGTTTCCACACGTGTGGACGTGCGCTCGACGGCACGAGTTCTTGCTGGGGCGAGTCTTTTCTAAACGGGGATCCGCCCAGTTCCTTCGGTCCACAGAGCCTGGGTCGTTCGAATGATCGCCTCGTCGTGAATGGATTGAATACCTGTGGATTGACCGCAAACGCGCTCGATTGTCGCGGCGGTAGCCCAGACTTGGGAGTCCTCGGGACCGGCGATACGCTGCCGCGCTACGGTTGGTCGCGGGTTCCAGGTCATTGGTGGCAATTTGACGGTTCGAATCTGCATGGGTGTGCTTTAGATACCCAAGGGGAGTTGTTCTGTTGGGGTGCCAATTACGCTGGAGCGGTTGGGGCCACGGTTCTGAGGCCAATCTTGGAATTCATAACCCAACTCGTCGACATTGAAGCTGGGCAGGTGGCGTTTGCTAGCGGAGCGGTTTGTTGGCTGGATTCGGGCACCGTTGTTTGCCGTGGCGATTCGATAAACTGGCAACTTGGGATCGACGATGTCGCGCCGAGTCTCGAAGCCCACCCAGATCTTCCGCCAGGAACGTACACCCAGCTTTATGCGCGTGGACGGACGATTTGTGCTCGCTCTGAACTCAACGAATTCTACTGCTGGGGTGCCGACTCAGGTTCTAGATATCGTGATGGATTTATCGAAAAAATCCCGGGGACCGACATTCGAGACCTCTATCTGGGGCCCAAGAAACACCATGTCTTGGTTCGCTCCGATGGAAGACACCAGTATTGGGACAGCGTCAACGCCTCGCAACAATCACCTCGTAGTTTGACGGTCTACTGGTCAACAACGCTTGATATGCAGGTACTCGAACACACCACCGCCATATTGACGGAATCGAATGAACTCGTATGTTCCGGTGTCCTGTGCGCCGCGACAAACCAGGGCCTTATCCATCCGGATCCCGGCGTGTCAAATGTAGTCTCAGTCCACCTGATGGATGAGCTCTTGTGCATTGTCGACGACCTTGGTGTTTTGCGTTGCGTTCGAGACCAAGCCGGTGTCAACGCCTGGGTCATTGAGCCCTGGCCTGAGACTATTCGCGCGGCCAGTTCTAATGGCGGTACATTATGTTTGCTTGATCGAAGCGGCGTCGCTTGTATGGGGACCAATCGTTTTGGAACCCAGCTTCAAAGCCCCGAGATCCCTAGTGCATCACTGCATCGGATATCGGGCACGGCCGGCGCTACCGACGTTATCGTCGGTGAGGATAATGTGTGCGCCAGACTTGGCGAGTTGTGGGGATGTTGGGGGGATAATGGGGCGGGCCAAATGACCAAGACCATTCTGGTCTATCCTTCACCAACCGCGGTGCTTCCTTAACGAAGTGCTTCGAGGGCTTTGAGCGGCAGGTAGGATGTTTTGGTGCGCTCGTTGTTGCGTTCAAAAAACACGTCGAAGTCGACGTTCTGAAGCATCTTCCATTCGTCAGCAGTGACTTCCATGGCAATTCGAATTCGTGTGGAGCGTACACGTTTGGATGGACCCTGTTGGTGCTGACGAACTGCGCTCATAAAAGACTCCGGTCTGAGTGGGTTATACATGAGCTATCGGCACTTTTTATTGCGACTTTAGTCGAAGCCTTCTTTTCTGGTGCGCATCAAACTGGCAAGCGGTGGCGTTCTGAGGTAATTCTGCTGCCGTTTCACGCTCTAAGGACTCTCAAATGTACGATCTCATTGTCATTGGTTCAGGCCCTGGTGGTTACATCGCAGCTGTGCGCGCAGGCCAGCTTGGGATGAAAGTCGCATGCATCGAAAAGTACCAAACTTACGGCGGTACCTGCCTGAACGTTGGATGCATTCCGTCGAAAGCGCTGCTGGAATCCAGCGATAAATTCGAACAAACCCACGAGCTGCTCAGCCTGCATGGCGTCAACGTCGGCGATGTGAAGCTCGACTTGAACAAGATGATGGAACGCAAATACGGCGTGGTGAAGCAGCTCACCGACGGCATCAAGTACCTATTCAAGAAGTACAAAGTCGACGGCATCACGGGATTTGGCTCGATCGTCGACAAGACGCACGTCAAAGTGACGGCTGCCGACGGTTCCGAGCAGGTCTTGGAAACCAAGAAGATCTTGATTGCCACGGGCTCCAAGCCATCGACCATCCCCGGTGTCACGATCGATAAAGATCGAATCGTCGATTCCACCGGCGCGCTGACCTTCCCCGAAGTGCCCAAACACCTGATTGTGATTGGTGCCGGCGTGATTGGCCTTGAGCTTGGCAGCGTCTGGCGTCGCCTCGGTTCGAAAGTCACCGTTTTGGAATATATGCCCAAAATTCTTGGGAATTCCGACGGCGAAATCGCCAAAGAAGCCAAGAGGCTTTTCGGAAAGCAGGGCATTGAATTCCAACTGGACGTCAAAGTCACCGGTGCAAGCGTCAAGGGCAAGACGGCCACCGTCACCTACGAAGATAAAGCCGGTGCTTCGCACGCGATCGAGGCTGACCGTGTGTTGTTGTGCGTGGGACGCAAGCCCTACACAGCCGGGCTTGGACTCGAGAATATCGGCCTTGAAACCGATAAACGCGGCTTCATCCATATCGACAAGAATTTCGAGACCAGCATCAAGGGCGTGTACGCCATTGGCGACGTGATTCCTGGGCCGATGTTGGCGCATAAGGCCGAAGAAGAAGGCGTGGTTTGTATCGAGCGGATGCATGGCATCGGCGCCCATATCAATTACGACGCCATCCCTGACGTGGTTTATACCGAGCCCGAAATTGCCAGCGTCGGTAAAAACGAAGAGCAGCTCCAAGAAGCCGGCATTGAGTACAAGAAAGGGAAGTTCTCGTTCAGCGCGAACGCCCGCGCCAAAGCCTTGGCCCATACCGATGGATTTGTAAAAATTCTGGCCGACGCCAAAACGGATCGAATCTTGGGCGCGCAGATCATCGGACCACGTGCAGGTGACTTGATTGCAGAACTTGCTGTCGCGATGGAATTTGGGGCGAGCGCCGAGGACATCGCACGCAGCTCGCACGCACATCCCACGCTGGCTGAGGTCGTCAAGGAAGCCGCGATGTCAGTCAACGGACCTCCGCTCAACAGCTAGGCCTGGCTCTTGAGCGGCAGCGCGTTCATCCAGCGTCTTCACGACCACGTATTTTGAACCAATTATGGTAGAATCCGGTTATGGACGACGCTGAAGAATTAGACGTGGACTGGACGCTGGTGGATTGGTTCCTCAGCCTTACGCCGCTCGAGCGCCTGCAGACGGTCGAATCGTACGCCCGATTGATGTTTGCTACGGACCAGAATCTACGGGAACAATATGGCTACGACCGACTTCCTGAAGATCCTTCAGACGCTGAGAACCGACAACCCGACAACCGAGAAAAAGAACGCGGGCTAAAGCCCGCGTTTTTTGTCTACATGTCGAAGGCTTCGGCCAGCAATTTATTCTGCTCGATGTCGTGCGCATCATGGTTGCCCGTCGCAGGACTGGCTGATTCCACTCGCCCGACATATTTCGGCAGAATCTTGCCGTCGAAGAATTCGACCAGATTCGGGAACATATAATACCAAGCGCCCATATTCTTGGGCTCTTCTTGAACCCATCGAATATTGGTCACGCCTTTATATGGCGCCAGCGCGGCGGTGAGCGCTTCTCGATCCAACGGATAGAGCTGCTCGACACGAATGATGGCCGTCTCGTCGAACTGATGCTCTTCAGCGAACTGAATCAGGTCGTAATAGACCTTGCCGGTACACAGCACCACGCGTTGGACCCGCTTGGGATCGATGCCGGCTCGTGTTTCGCCGATGATGTGCTGGAATCCGCGGTCCGTGAAATCCTCAAGGTCTGACACGGCAAGGCGATGACGAAGCAACGACTTGGGTGTCATCACAATCAGAGGTTTGCGCTTCCGACCCACGATCTGTCGACGCAAGACATGGAAGTACTGGGCTGGCGTAGTCAAATTGCAGACAAACATGTTGTCCTCGGCCGAGAGCTGAAGGAAGCGCTCAGGCCGTGCGTTTGAGTGTTCCGGGCCTTGTCCTTCATACCCATGAGGCAACAACAACACGAGGCCCGACAGGCGTTTCCACTTGTCTTCGCCCGAGCTGATGAACTGGTCGATGATGACCTGGGCGCCGTTGGCAAAGTCGCCAAATTGCGCTTCCCAAAGAACAAGAGACTCGGGGAAGTCCAGGCTGTAGCCGTACTCATAACCAAGGACACCTGATTCCGAGAGCACCGAGTTGTAGACCTCGAACCTGGAATCGTTGGTGCTCAACGTGCGTGTTGGCCAGAACCGTTCGCCGTTTGTGATGTCGGTCACCGCGGCATGTCGCTGAGAGAACGTGGCGCGGACGACGTCCTGCCCGGTCAATCGAATCGACGTCCCACTCGCGACCAGACTTCCAAAGGCCAACGCTTCGCCAAATCCCCAGTCGACGGGTTTTTCGCCGCGCGCCATTTCTTCTCGGCCGCGGAAGAGGCGTTGAATTGTACGGTGTGCGTTCACGTCTTCTGGAATTCGGCTCAAGGCCAGCCCGACGCGTTCAAGCTCGGGCCTGGCAACCGTGGTGTCCACGTTTTTGTAGCTTTCTTCGCCGCCTTCGAATTTGTTCCAGACACCGTCAAGCGTGGAGATCGGCGCACGCTTTGGCTTGTCATGGATCTCATCGAATACGCTGGCGTACTCACCCATCTTGTCGTCCCATTCTTTCGTGACGAATTCGGAGTTCGAGCCTCTGGCTTGAATGAGCTTGGCGCCAAACATTTCCCGAATGCCCTTCAGGCCATCGATGATTTCGTACATCTGCGGTTGGGTGAAGCGGGGTTCGTCGCCCTCGTTATGCCCGTAACGACGGTAACAAACGAGGTCGATCACGACGTCTTGTTTGAACTTCTGACGATAACGCATCGCCAATTTCGCCACGCGTACACAGGCTTCGGGGTCGTCGCCGTTCACGTGGAAGATCGGGACTTCGAGGATCTTAGCGATATCGGTCGAATACGTCGTCGAGCGCGATTCTTCTGGGAGCGCCGTGAAACCAATCTGGTTATTGGTCACGATATGAATGCACCCACCGACCGAAAATCCATCCACAAGCGACAGGTTCAACGATTCGGCCACGATGCCCTGACCACTGAACGCAGCGTCGCCATGCAAGAGGACCGGCAGCACATTGCTTGGGTTGCCTGGATATCGATCCTGTTTGGCGCGAGTTCGTCCCAGGACCACCGGATTCACAAACTCAAGGTGGCTGGGATTGAAGGTCATCGAGAGATGAATCTTGTTCCCATCACGTGTCATGTAATCGGTCGAATGCCCCATATGGTATTTCACGTCCGACGACCCGAGGTACTCCTCGGGGTTGGACGTCTTTTCGAACTCGGACAACATCGCCTGAGCGGGCTTGCCCATAATATTATGCAGAACGTTCAAGCGGCCGCGATGCGCCATGCCGAGGACCGACTCACACACGCCAAGGCGTCCCGCCTCGTCATACATCGCGGTCATCATCGGAATCAGGGCGTCTCCACCACTCAACGAGAAGCGTTTGGCGCCCACGTACTTGGTATGCAGAAACGTCTCAAACGCATCGGAGCGAACCAAGTCTTTGTAGATTTCTTTGCGCTCTTTATCGCCGTCGATCACAGCGTAGTTGGACATCTCGATCTGAACCCGAAGCCACTCACGCGCTTCCGTATCAGGGATGTTCACGAACTCAACCGCCACTGGCCCACAATAAAGCTGTTGAAGGCGATCCACCACCTTTTGCAGTGTGCATGAGTCGTCTCCGAATAACTCGGGACAGTTCACGTTCACATCCAGGTCTTCCTGCGTGAATCCGTAATATTCCGGATCGAGTTCAGGGGGCCTGGATCGACGTTCCCGTTTCAGGGGATCGATCTCCGCGACCAGATGCCCGTGCAGGCGGTAGGCCTGAATCATCGCCAGAGTTCGAGCGGCGAACTTGGTCGTCTTGCCAGGCGCTTTGACCGGTGTGCGGCTGACTGCAGGTGTGTACTCCGCTTCACTTGGCCCCGAAAGGCCCTGAAACGAAGCATTGAACACGCCTTTGGGCGTGAATGTGGGCTGAATCGAGGCCCCACCGTTGCGTTCTTTGCCAAAGTACTCGTCGAAGAGAGGGACCCAAGAAGGGTCGACCGAACTCGGGTCGATGAGATACTGGCCGTAGAGAGATTCGATGAATGGCAGATTTTCGCCGGATAACAACGTCATGGCTAAAAACTCAGTTGTCCGAAGATATGATGCCCGCTTCTTGCGGGCGAGGTCGGATTTTCTAACACGAACTTAACAGGGGGTTAAGCGTAAGAGCAAAAAAGACGCCCGATTTGCATCTTAAACGCGACGGTCGGCCACAGTTGCTAAGACCTTCAGTCGTTGACACCCCCAAATCAGCGTGCTAAATCGCGCCCGACTCCGTGCCGGCCCCTAAGGGTTGGCCATGCTAAGCGACACAGGTTTCCATGTTCGCAAATACATTTATTTTCGCCGCAGCGGCCATCGACTTTGACGCGACACTTGTCATTCAGATGGGCCTCTTTTTGGCGCTCTTTCTGCTCCTGAAGCCCCTTCTCTTCACGCCCTTCCTCAAAGCGATGGACGAACGTCATCAAGGCTTGGAAGGCTCACGCGAAGACGCCGAGGAATTCGATTCCCGCGCGGAGCGTGCTCTAAGCGAGTACGAGAAGAAGATCCGTGATGCACGGCGTGAAGCTTCAGAGATTCGCGACTCCCTGCGTACGCAAGGACAAGCAGAATACAAAGATCTCGTGGACGAGGCTCGTGAAGAGTTCTCGACCAAGATCGAAGGCGAACGCCAAAGCATCAGCGTTCAACGCGAAGATGCGGTGAAGCAGCTTCAAGGCCGCGCCGAAAGTCTCGCAAATACAATCGTCGGCAAGATTCTGCCCAGCGCCTGAGGAGACTCGATGAAAAACTATTCGTCGCTGATCGCACTCACGACACTCCTTCTTTCCGCACCTGCTTATGCAGCCGGCGGACACGTTGAAGGCTTTGATTGGGGGCATTTTGCCGCCACCTCTTTCAACTTCGTGATCTTTATCGGAGTTCTCGTCAAATTCGCAGGGCCTGGCCTTAGAACGATGTTTGACGATCGCCGCGAAAAACTTCTTGCCGACCTGAACGAGGCCAAGCGCCTGCGTGAAGCCGCAGAAGCGAAGTTTGATGAGTACACACGTCGCCTGGACGCTCTCGATGACGAGCGCAAACAGCTTTTGGACGAGTACCACTCACAGGGCGAAGCCGAAAAAACTCGCATGGTTAACGACGCCAAAAAGCAGGTCGAAAAAATGCGAGCCGACGCCGAGTTGGTGATTCAACAAGAACTTCGTAAAGCCGTTCGTGCCATTGAAGAGCAAGCCGTCGATATGGCGCTCCAAATGGCCGAAAAACGCGTCCAAGAAAAACTCGACCCATCCACGCACAACGCCCTCATTGACGGCTTTGTGGGTGATCTCAAGTCCATCAAGTCGGTCGCCTGACTGGGAGTCCTATGAAGCACCCTGCATCCAAGCGATACGCCAAAGCTTTTCTCGACATTGGCATCGAACTCGGCAACCACAAGGCCCTTCAGGCTCAGTTGCGAGACCTTGCTAACGTTTTCCTGAAAAGCACGGAATTCCGCGCTGTTGTTTCCAATCCAAGCATTCGTATCGAAGAACGCCGTGCCACCTTGCGCGCGATCGGTCAGAAGACGGGTTGGAATCCAATGATGGTCAATCTTGCACTTTTGCTTGTTGATAAAGACCGCATGAAGTACGTCGGCGATATTGCCGACGAACTCGACCGATTGGTTGACCTTCATGACGGCAATGTTCGCGCAACCGTCACTACGGCGACCAAGCTCGAACTCGCACAAATCGAACGTATCAAGAGCGCCCTGATTGCCATGACAGGCAAACAGGTCATCTTGACGACCGAAGTCGACCCATTGTTGATCGGCGGTGTGACCACACGCATCGGGGATAAAGTCCTCGACGGTTCGGTCCGCACTCAGCTCAGCACCCTGCGTCAAACTATTCTAGAAGAAGTTTAATCAGTTCCACCTCATCGAGGCATTGAGATGGCAATTAATATTGAAGAGATCAGCTCGATCATCAAAAATCAGATCGAGAATTACGACAAACGCGTTGAAGTCAGCGAAACCGGAAGTGTAATTTCGGTCGGTGACGGTATCGCCCGCATTTACGGACTCGAGTCCGCAATGGCAGGCGAGCTCCTCGAGTTTCCGCACAACATTTTCGGCATGGTTTTGAACCTTGAAGAAGACAATGTTGGTGCGGCACTTCTGGGCAACGAGTCCATGATTGTCGAAGGCGACACAGTCAAACGAACGGCTCGAATTGTCGACGTACCCGTGGGCCCTGCGCTCCTCGGCCGCGTGGTCAATGCGCTCGGTGTTCCCGTCGATGGCAAAGGCCCGATCGAAGGCACCGAACGTCGTCGTATTGAGGTCAAGGCTCCGGGCATCATCGCTCGTAAGTCTGTGCATGAACCCCTGCAGACCGGCCTTAAAGCCATCGATTCGATGGTTCCGATTGGGCGTGGTCAGCGAGAGCTCATCATTGGTGACCGTCAGACGGGCAAAACTGCTGTTGCGATCGATACGATCATCAACCAGAAGCCCCTCAACGTGAAATGCATCTACGTTGCCATCGGCCAGAAAGAGTCCACCGTGGCTCAGGTGGTCGAGAAGCTCCGTCAGCACGGCGCGCTTGAGTACACCACGATCGTAACCGCAACTGCTTCGGAGTCCGCTCCGCTTCAGTTCCTCGCACCCTACACCGGTGTGACGCTCGGCGAGTACTTCCGTGATAACGGCCAGCACGCGCTCATCATTTATGATGACCTTTCGAAACAAGCTGTCGCTTATCGTCAGTTGTCGCTTCTTCTTCGTCGCCCACCAGGCCGCGAAGCGTATCCTGGCGACGTGTTCTTCATCCACAGCCGCTTGCTTGAGCGCGCTGCCAAGATGTCGGACGACTTGGGCGCAGGAAGCCTCACGGCTCTGCCCATCATCGAAACGCAGGCTGGCGACGTTTCGTCGTATATTCCGACCAACGTGATTTCGATCACCGACGGTCAGATCTTCCTTGAATCCGACTTGTTCAACGCCGGTGTTCGACCTGCGATTAACGTCGGTATCTCGGTGTCTCGCGTGGGTGGTGCTGCTCAGATCAACGCGATGAAGAACGTCGCGGGAACCCTGAAGCTCGACCTGGCTCAGTACCGTGAGCTTGAAGCTTTTGCTCAGTTTGCTTCTGACCTTGATAAGGTCACTCAGAATCAGCTGGCGAAGGGTGAACGACTCGTCGAGATCCTCAAGCAGGGCCAGTATTCGCCGTTGGACGTGGCCAAGCAGGCCCTCCTTATCTTTGCTGCAAACACCGGCTTCATCATGGAACTCTCCGTTGGTGAGTTGCACGACTACGAAGCCGGCCTCTACCCCTACATCGAATCTAAGGACAAAGAGTTCTGGACGAAGATCAAGGGTGACAAACAGTTCGGCAAAAAAGCCGGATCTGACGGTCAGAGTGAGACTACCGCAGCCTCCATGAAGCTTCTTGGACAATACACCAAGGAATTCAAGGCCGACCGCAAGCAAGCCGCCGCTGAGTGATCTGGAGTGATCCATGCCTAATTTGAAGGACATCCGAAAGCGCATCGCTTCGGTCAAGAACACGCAGAAGATTACCAGCGCCATGAAAATGGTTTCCGCTGCTAAGCTTCGGCGTGCTCAGGAACGCGCCGAGTCTGCGCGTCCGTACGCACTCAAGATGAACCTCGTCATCTCCAGTGTCGCCGGCCGTGTGAAGGATTCGACCAATCCATTGCTGCAATCCAACGAGAATCCTACGAAGGCGCTTGTGCTGGTGATCACCAGTAACCGCGGCCTTTGCGCTGGTTTTAATGCCAACGTCTTCAGAACCCTAAACCGGTTCATGAAGGAACAGAACGGAATCGGCGTCGAGGTTCACCTCGCCACCGTCGGCCGCAAAGGCGACCAATATTTCCGTTCTCGTGAAACTCAGGTCATTAAAAACTACACGGACGTCATCGGTGCTGTGTCCTACGCAAAGGCTAAGGTCCTTGCTCAAGACGCCATCGAGCATTTCACGTCGGGTCAATACGATCGCGTTTACGTGATCTACAACGAGTTCGTGTCGGCGATTAATTATAATACGATCGTCCACCCACTCCTGCCGCTCAGCCTTGAAGACCTCTCGTCCGATTCGTCGGATGACGCTGCAAGTGAGTACATCTTCGAACCGGACGAGAACACGCTCCTTGAGCAACTTCTCCCGTCCAACATCGAAGTGCAGATCCTTCGGGCTCTGCTTGAGGCGGAAGCCAGTGAGCACGGCGCTCGAATGGCTGCGATGGACAACGCGACTACGAATGCAAGAGAGATGATCTCGTCGCTGACGCTGCAGTACAACCGTGCGCGTCAGGCATACATCACGAAAGAGCTCGTGGAGATCGTCTCCGGCGCTGAGGCGCTTAAAGGCTAATTTCAAAACACACTGATTTTTGAAGCGAGATATACAAATGGCTGCAGAACCGACAACCGCCGGCATGAAGCACGGCAAGATTATTCAGGTCATTGGACCAGTCGTCGACGTGTCATTCCCGTCCGACTCCGTCCCTCCGATCCTGACCGAATTGCGCGTGACCAATCCAGGTATTTCCACAAAAGAGTGGAACCTGGTGCTGGAGACCGCACAACATCTTGGTGAAGGCGTCGTTCGCGCGATCGCCATGGACTCGACCGACGGTCTGGTTCGTGGAATGGCCGCAAAGAGCACGGGAAGCTACATCACGGTGCCTGTCGGTCGACAGGTTCTGGGACGTATCCTTAACGTGACCGGCGACCCCGTGGACGAAGTCGAAGTCATTGAACTCAATGACGGCTCTTTGGTTCGCGGCATCATTTCGGAACGAGGCGAAACCGCCATCACCGTGAAAGTCCGTAACTCGAAGGACGTACATTCGTTCACCGAGCAAAAGGTCTCACGTGGCAACATCAAGGAGATTCGTCCTCTTGAAGCCACGACACGTTGGCCGATCCATCGCAAGCCTCCAACCTTTGAAGACCAGTCAACCGCTGCCGAGATGTTCGAAACGGGCATCAAAGTCATCGACCTCCTTTGCCCCTACGCAAAAGGCGGTAAAATTGGACTCTTCGGCGGTGCCGGAGTGGGCAAGACCGTTCTGATTCAGGAACTCATCAATAACGTCGCAATGAGCCACGGTGGTTACTCCGTGTTCGCTGGCGTCGGTGAGCGAACACGTGAAGGGAACGACCTTTATTTCGAATTCCTTGAATCCGAAGTGCTTGCACCCAACGGCGACTGGGAAAACTCGAAGGCTTGTCTGGTGTTCGGTCAGATGAACGAGCCACCCGGAGCCCGCGCACGCGTTGCTCTTTCGGCTCTTACGATGGCTGAGTATTTCCGCGACGAAGAAGGCCGTGACGTGTTGTTGTTTGTCGACAACATCTTCCGCTTCACTCAGGCGGGCGCTGAAGTTTCGGCTCTTCTGGGTCGTATTCCTTCGGCTGTGGGCTATCAGCCTACGCTGGCCACCGAAATGGGCCAGTTGCAGGAGCGAATCACGTCAACGAAGAAGGGTTCGATTACGTCGATTCAGGCCATTTACGTGCCTGCCGATGACCTTACAGACCCTGCTCCTGCGACGACGTTCTCCCACCTTGACGCGACGACCGTGTTGTCGCGTCCTTTGTCGGCACTTGGAATTTATCCGGCCGTGGATCCTTTGGATTCATCAAGCCGAATTCTTTCGCCAGACGTTGTTGGTGAAGAGCACTACGAAGTGGCCCGTGCCGTTCAGTCCATTCTGCAGCGCTACAAAGAGCTTCAGGACATCATTGCCATCCTCGGTATGGATGAGCTTTCGGACGAAGACAAAACCACCGTTGAGCGCGCTCGTAAGATCCAAAAGTTCTTGTCGCAGCCGTTCTTTGTGGCCAAACAGTTCACGGGTATGGACGGCAAGTACGTCAAACTCGAGGACACGATCGCAAGCTTCAAGTCACTCGTGGCTGGTGAAGTCGATGATCTCTTCGAGCAAGCGTTCTACCTTGTAGGTACGCTTGACGAAGCTCGTGAGAAGCACGAGCGTTTGGCTGCCGAATTGGAAAAGAAATAACCTAGAGGATCTCTCATGGCAGAAAAGCTGACAATCGAGGTCGTAACGCCCGAGCGTGCGGTTCTCTCAGGCGAAGCGGAAGAAGTGATTCTTCCGGGAAGCCAAGGCCAGATGGGTATCCTTCCAGGCCATCTTCCGCTTCTTTCCGCCTTGGGAATCGGCCAAATGGTCGTGAAAGGCTTTTCCGGTGGCGAACGTAAGTTCTTCGTCGACGGTGGTTTTGTCGAAGTCCTTCCCAACAAAGTGACCGTCATGACGGAAGCTTGTGATGGGTTTGATGAAATCGATGCTGCTCAAGCGCGTACAGCGATTGAAATTGCAGAAAAAGAACTCCTGGCGATGGAGGAACGCTCCAAAGCCGAAGAGATTGAAGAAGACGTCATGACCCGTCATCACGAGGCTCTCAAACGCGCTCGTGTTCGATTGATGATGTCTCAGGGCGAAGAATAAGATCGTAATGATCAGGCTCAGGCCACAAAAAAAGCCGCCCGTTGGGCGGTTTTTTTTTGGCCGAAAACTACGGTCCCTGAATTCCTATCGAAGCTTCGTATTCGAGAGTTCCCCGCCGGGAATCGCCTTCGAAACAAAACCAATCGCCTGTTCGATGTCGGCCCGTGGTGCCTCGCCAACCGGCTCGATGCGAACGACAGTCGAGTTCTTGTAATAGGCGATCGACGGAAGAACAGTGGTCCCGAACACGTTTCGGATATCGTCTTTTGTGGGACAATCGTAGACCGATACCGACAGGGTCACACCGTCACGCGTGACCTTTCCGCTCTCCAATTTCACCGAACCAAACTCGCTGGGGACAATTTGCCCAAGCTCCCAGCCGCCGGCGGCCAGCGCCTCAAAAGCGATTTTTGCGTCGCCCTGAGCCGTCATCACAATCCCAGAGCTGGCACCAAGGCGTGGTTTGACCAGGACAAAGAAGCCTACGACCACGGTCGCAAGCAGCAAAATGCCCAGAAAAATACCGAGCACCATGTTGATGGGGGACTTCGCCGCAGGCGCGAGCCTTGGTGAATAAGCCTGAGCAGCGCCTGCCGTGCGGGGCGCGGGACGCTCTGCCGTTGGGTCTGAATAAGGGGCAGGGGCCGCGTAGCTTGGGGGCGGTGTCATGACCGGAGCCGGCACCGGTGCGGGTGCAGGCGCAGGCGTGGGTTCGCTCACGGGGCGATCGAGCTGCAAATTCGAGAAGTCCAAAGCGGCAAGCCCAGTGGGTTCTTCCCGTTCTGGCGTGACCTCTTTGTCATCCATGCCGATTCCGACACCCCCGGAGAGCCAGTGGGAATCTTCATCGACCGTATTGGACATGGAGTTTCTGCGTGCTTCCTCCACCGGGTCATAGTCAGCTTGGATACCGGCTGCTTTTGCCGCCAAATTCTGACGACGCTCAGCTTCCAATTGCCGCTTCAGCTCTTGGGCTTCGGCTTGTTTGCGGTCCTGCTCCTGCTGCAAGGCCGCCTGTTTCCGGGCTTCCTCGATCGGGTCGACTTCCCAGCGGAGAGTGGTCTCTTGCAGCGGTCCTCCCGGAAGCCGAACCACATCGGTCCAACCATGATCGCTCATGATCTTGTCGATTTTGGAACACAGGATATCCGAGCCACCCGGGCGACCGTCTGGTGTTTTGGCCAGAAGCGACTGCACCAAGTCATCGATGTCTTTGGGGACATGCGGTGCAAGGTCTCTTACCCTCGGAGGAGGATCTTGAACGTGCCGGATCATCAACTTTACGACTGAGGCTTCCACAAAGGGAAGTCGCCCGCAAAGCATCTCGAAGAGCAAAACCCCAACAGCGTAAAGGTCAGAAGCTGGCGTGACTGTTTGGCCTCGAGCTTGTTCGGGAGCCATGTATTGCGGCGTTCCGCACACGGTCCCCATTTGCGTCAAATTAGACGAGTTGGTTCGAGCCACACCGAAGTCGAGGACCTTGTATTGAACAGTTCCGTCGGCGAGGCGTGCGGCCAGAATATTGTCGGGTTTCAAGTCGCGGTGAACGACCCCTTTTGCATGGGCTTCGATCAATGCTGACGCCACCTGTCTTGCCATCTCAAGCGCATAACGCGGAAGGATTTGTTTCTTTCCGAAGAGCTGGGAGATCGGTCGACCGTTGACGAACTCCATCGCAAGGTAGAGCCGGCCTGCGCTCTCACCATAATCGACCAGTCGAACGATATTGGGGTGGTTGAAGCTCGAAATCAGTCGAGCCTCCCGTTCAAATCGGGCCCTCAGTTCAGGGTCTTTCGCAAATTCGGGGCGCACGACCTTGATCGCGACTTCGCGATTGATGGAGGTCTGGATGGCTTGATAGACCTTGCCCATTCCGCCTTCACCAAGCACGCCCGTGATTCTGAAGCGGCCGTCGATCGCAGACCCGATGGCAATCGCATCGATATCGTCGGGGGTGATGGGGGCGACGTTGGTTTGTGAAAAAGCGTCGCTCTCTTCGTCGAGTCCTTCGGATTCTTCATCGTGCGTGTTGTTGCGAAATTGAAGCATCTCGCCGGCGCCGCGCAAGATCGAACCCGGTGCGCGGGAAGTGGAGGAAAAGCCGTCATCTTCGAACGGAATCGACAGGCGCTCGGTTGCGTCTTCCAGATCCGGCGCGGACTCCGGCCGGCCAGAATACTGAAAACCAGCGGCGCGTTGAGTGTGGTTAAAACCACTCACCATCTCTGTGTCGTCAAAGTCGTCATCACCGTTCGACATCGATTATCCGTTGTGTCTGTTTAACCAAGGGAGGATAGCAGACCAATTTCGTGGGGAATACCCTTAGTTGTCAGACCTTATTCAGTTATGGGTTCATAGAGCTGAAAGTTTTGAACAAACAGGAACATCGGCATTTCGCCCTGAGACGTCAGCGCCGCGCCGCACCCAAGCTGAAGTGCGTCTGCGGAGAGCAGATTTCGTCGGTGTCCGGGAGAGTCCAGCCAGCCTTGGACCACATATTTTGCAACGCTTCGATAGGTATGCGGCCCGATCACCGGACCTTCTGGCGTCACCGAGAACCCACCCTGTCGAACATAAACCGGCGTTGCGTTGGGGACCGGATACCCCTGAATCAGTGCGATATTCTCCGCGATGAAGGGGTTCTTGATACCTGAATTTCTGGCCCGGATTTCTGGGGTTTTCTGGGATGCGTCAGTGGGGTGTTCATGGGCGACAAACGCATCGCGCGACATGGTTCTGGCGTACTCCCTCCCAGTGTATTCGAGTCTGGGATGATGGGTGACGAGTTTGGCCCCATTCGCCACGCGCGCTTCGTTGGAAGCCAACATGCATGCGGCCGCCAGTCGATCGTAGTCGATTGCGCGAAAGTCGATTTTTGCGTCGTAAGCCGAGTCCGAAAGTCGGTTGTGATCGTCGAGCACGCTGTTGGTGTTGGG
>JBFFMO010000014.1:0-16064 GCA_041554035.1 Allomicrovenator sp.
CGCCGATGTGGTGGTGGGGCGGCCTTATAATGAACTTCAGGAGCGATGCGCACGTGGCCTGAGTCAGGCGCTCATCGATCTGAAAGTGTTAACCGGGTCTGTCGACGAGATCGTCGAGAAAGAATCCTACAGGCGTTATTACCCACATAATGTTGGGCATTGGTTGGGAATCGACGTTCATGATGTTGGGTCCTATTTCGATAAGACCAAAGCATGGCGCAAGCTCGAACCCGGCATGGTGCTGACCATCGAGCCTGGACTTTATTTTCCAGCGCACGACGAAGCCGTTCCTGCTGCATTGCGCGGCGTGGGCATACGAATTGAAGACGACATCTTGGTGACCGCCGACGGTGGGGAAAACCTCACTCACGCGTGTCCCAAGAGTATTGAAGCGATCGAAAACATTGTAGGCCAAGGCCTCTGACCACAGGTGATCCGATGAATGAAGATAACGATTGGGGACAACCAGATCCCGAGCTGCAGCAACCACAACAACCCGCACCGCAAGCGCCGAGCCCTGCTCCGCAGCCGGGTCAGCTTCAGCAACAGACCAAGATCAAGCACACGCTTGAGACCAACGATATCATTCCGATCGTTCTGTCGATCTTCTTGCCAGGCGTCGGTCATATCATGGCCGGTCAGACCATGAAGGGCCTTGCGATCATCGCAGGCGTCATCTTCACGTGTGGTGTTGGTTATACGATTTCATTGCTTGTTGCCGCCGACGCCTACTTTGTCGTGATGTGCAAAAAAGACCGACCTGTCGGCGATTGGGAGTTCTTCCCAGACTATAATCGCTACATCTAAGATGAATCGATTTGTTTTCATGGGTCTGTGTGTGTGGTTGGTCGGGTGTGAAAAACCCGCACCACCCGCACCGTCAACGACGACGACCGCAGAGGTTGCGGCTGTAGAGCCGCTCGACGTGATCGACAAGATCACGCCTCCCCCGGAACGTCTCGCTCTTCCGCTTCAGGTGGTCGCGTTGCGACTGCCCGAAGGGAGTGTCGGCGAAATGGAAACGGTAGATTTCCCGGAACCCGGCCCCGTCCCACTCAGGGCAATTGGGGTCAACCTTTGCCAGACCGGCTGGTTCATTCAGGGGTATGTCGAGCGCGATGGAAAGCTTTTGACGACGCCTGGATTCTTGCTGGAGTTCGCCGAGCTGAAGAGCGAAGGATTTCGTTACGACGTGCCGGGTGTGACGGGTTCCCACCTTTTTGTTGAACTCAAGAAGCTCTCGCTGACCGAGGCCGTTGGAAAGATCAGCGTCATTGATGAGAATCAGAAGACGACATTTTCAATGACTTTTGACGGCTCGCCTGTGGGCACGCCAGCTCAGTCTGGGTTTTCGGCTCAAGGGTGTTTCACCACGGGCTTCTACCTTCTTCCCGATGGCGTTCAGGGCCCCGCGACCGCAGTCTACGACGGGAAGGACCTCTATTATGTGGGACTGCGTCTGAGTGAGCAGCATAGCCTCGTGTTTATGCTCTCGCTGCGGAACGACCTGCGTACGCCGGGAAATGTCATTCAGGGAAGCCTCAAGAGGGTTTCCGAAGACCTGAAGAAGTTTCCGTTCAGAGTCTTGCTTGAGACGAGATCAAATTCCACGACCGACCACTCGGGCCCGATGCTCGAGACCAAACAGATTCCGGTCGAAGATGGGCTCGTTCGTGCGTCGTTCATGACGAACGATGCGAAAGGCCCGCTGCGGCTTGAACTCACGGATCTGGTGATCCCTGAATGGGATGGGCCGTTTTCGGGGCAGACCCTTAAGCGTGTTCAGGCGGAGGTCCTCTTTGTGACCGATCCCGCAAGCCCGGTGATTCCGGTGCCCTCGGCACCCAAGTGGCTCACCCAACCCAAGCCATAACTTAGTTATCTTCGGGGGCCAGGTTTTCGAATCGGGTGTGTGACGCAAAGAAACGCAGGCGCACTGTGCCCAGGCTGCCGTTTCGATGTTTACCGATGATGATCTCTGCCACGCCTTTTTCCTCGGTCTCCGGATGGTAGACCTCATCGCGATAGATGAAGAGAATCAAGTCGGCGTCCTGCTCAATAGCGCCCGATTCACGCAAATCGCTCATCATTGGGCGTTTATCGGCACGCTGTTCCACGCCACGATTCAACTGAGCCAACGCGATAATCGGGATGTTGAGCTCTTTGGCGACCGCTTTGAGGTTACGAGAGATTTCGGAAATCTCTTGCTCGCGAGAATTGCTGTTTTTCGCGCTTCCACGCATCAGCTGAAGGTAATCGATAAAGATGATGCCGATATCATGTTCGGCTTTCAGGCGCCTGACCTTCGAGCGGAACTCCATGATCGGAAGTGCCGGCGTATCATCCAGAAAGATCTTCGCTTCGCTCAAGGTGCCCGCGGCCTTGATCAGGCGATTCCACTCCTGCTCGGTCATTTGACCGCGGCGCAGACGCGATTGATCAATATGGGCTTCGGAACACAACATTCGAATCGCCAGCTGCTGATTCGACATTTCGAGGCTGAAGAACGCTGCTGGGGTGTTTCGATGCAAGGCCGCGTGCGTCAGCATATTCAGCGTCGCAGAGGTTTTTCCCATCGCCGGACGTGCAGCCAGAATGATGAGGTCTGAGCCCTGCCAACCCGCAGTGATTTCGTCGAGGTCGACGAATCCCGAAGGCACACCCGTGATGTGTTCGCTCTTCTGATAAAGGGCTTCGATTTGTCCGAAGGCTTCCCGGACGACTTCACGCATCGTCGAATAAGACCGCGCCGCGCCAGACTGGGTGATCTGGAAAAGGCGCTGTTCGGCCAGATCCATGAAGAGCTCGACGTCGTTCACATCGCCGTAACACTCTTCGACGAGCTCGTCCGACGTGCTGATGAACGCGCGCAAGGACGCTTTTCGACGAACGATGTTGGCGTAGTGTTCGACGTTGGCGGCCGAGGGGACCTCACTGGACAAACGAGCCAGAAAGTTCACGCCGCCGACGTTTTCAAGGAAGTCCGATGCGGAAAGGTGATCCGCCAGCGTGATCATGTCGATGGCTTCGCCACGTGCATGCAGCTGCGCCATCGACCGAAATACGTGGCGATGGCTCTCTCGGTAGAAGTCCTCGGCCTTGAGCCGTCCTTGGACCTCATCGAGCACTCGATTATCGAGCAGGATCGAGCCCAAAAGCGAGCGCTCCGCATCATCGTTATGAGGCGGAACTCGAATAGGGCTGTCGGAATTGGAAATAGATGCGGCCATAGCCAGACTTACTTGGCTACTCGCACATAATCGTTGCGAACGAGGTAAACGACGTCTTGCATCGTCTCAAGGTCAGAGACGAGACTTTTGTTCATGATGTCTGAGACGCGCGTGAAGTTGTAGACCAACTGGAACGTGTCCAAGAGCTCTGGCGTCAGGCTTCTCAAGGGTGGGAGAAGCGGTCGTTTGACCTCAAGTACGTCGTCGGCCGAAGGCACATCGCCGCCGAGATTCTCGATCTCGTCCAGGATTCTCATGCCTTCCATCATGAGCCCTTCTGTGGACTCATTGATTTCGCTTTCGAACGATTCGTCGGTCGGATGCTCCAGCGAGAAGGTGCCGTGCGTGTAACCCATGATGCGGTAGAACGCTTTATAAGGCGAGACGTCGACTTCGTCGTTGATCACGGCGAAGAAGACACGTCCTTCTCGGAGGTAAATCTTGGCAAAATCGTGATCACGATGGATGACAAAAACGCCGGACTTCTTGCTGGTAGAGAAAAGTTGGAGCAAGTCGGGAAGTGGCACTTCTTCGATCAGACCAGAGATCGATCCTGTGAGGGTCGCTCCAGTCGTTCGTGAGGCCGCACCACGGTCAGCGAGCATTGCTCCTCCGCCGCCACGGATATCACGTCCTGCCATCTCGTCGGCGTCTCGATGCACCAATTTGATGATATTTGTGCCCACGAGAATTCGGTCACCTTCCTTCAAGCGAGATTTTGTAACCTTCTCGCCGTTGACGAAGCTGCCGTTCGTGCTGCCGAAATCTTCAATGTAGATTTCGCCGCCATAAGTAGTAATGCGGGCGTGACGCCGTGAGACCATGTCTTCGACAAGGACCATGTCCAAATCGCTAGACCGTCCAATCACGACCTCACCATCCATCTCCAGGGGGAATTCACCGCCCTGATATTTCCCCGAGATGAATTTAAGAACCCATCCGCCTGACTTTTTCGAATTCAATCTCGTCCTCGAACTCGCAAGGGGTCGGGACAGCAACTGTCCCGCACACACAAGGCAAAAACCTTGAATACGTTACGACTGGTATGCCATGCCGTCAAGATTCCCGGTGGTCGCGTCGCGTCGCATTTACCGGACAAAAGCGCCCAATTTCGTGTTGGAAAGTGACACAGAGAGCCTAGCGTGGAAAGTAGAAAGTTGAAGATGGAGGTGTGGCCGTGCAGGTTGAGTGGATTCTTTTGATTGTGGGCGGCGTCACGCTGGTGGCAGGGAGCGCTCTCACACTGGTTGGATTGGCCACGATGCAAGCCAATCGGACGCCCTCTCGCCAGAGTTTTCTCGCACCAGTGCTGGCCATTGACGCCCTCGACCCTGATCTTCGTGTGGCGTATTCCAAGACGATGGTCCTGGACGCACGCGCCTGCGCCGAGGAGAGAACCATCGAAGAAAACGGATTAGGGGCCGAGATCCGAAGGCTAATTTTGGCTATTCAAGCCGCCAGAGGTCGTGGAGAGGCGATTCAGATCGATCTCTTGGCCTTGGTGGAGCCGATCGGAGACTGGTGTGCCCAAAAAGAAAAGGTCCGAGCGCTGAGACTCCAGATCAAGAAAGAAGAAAGGCCGGACTAGCCGGCCTTTCCGCTCTTACGCGTTCCCCAACTCAGAAGTAGATCGAAAGATTGAGCGAGATCGTCTCAGCTTGGCCACCGAAATCTCCTCCGTACGAGCCGGAGTCATCGGCGAATTGCATCGTTTGCCAGGCGTACTTGCCGCCGATCGCGATGTCATCAAAGCGGAGATTGGCTCCCAGACCCAGGCGAAGAGCTCCACCGCTTGACGCTTCGTCTAAGATCGCATCACCCAACACGTATCCGCCGACTCCGGCATAAACGTAGGGCTCAAAAAAACCGGCGATCGTGGGCTGCAACTTCAGGTCCCCGTAGATGCCGTAGAAGGCGAGGTCGGTGCTGTTTTCGCCATTGGGGTCGAAGGTGTAGCCGCCGCCATCAAGTCCGATCTCGAGCCCAAGGTATTTTCCTTTACCGCCCACAGCCACATTCCAACCGACTCCCGGCAAGGCTTCGTCGCTGATGGTCTGCGATGCGAATCCACTGATGCCCACGCCACCCGTGATGTAGATGTCCGTGCTGCTTCCGCCGCTACGTGCCGTTGAGCGGCCTGCTGGAGGAGCATCCGTGACGTACACCGTGTCCGTGTGATGGACGACCCGGTGCGAGGGAGCCGAGCGTACGACCCGAGTGGGGCGGCTGCTTCGTCGCACATACGTGGTTCGACGTGAGCTTGTGTCGTAGTGCCGATGGCTTGTTCCTGTCGTCCGCGCTGACCTGTTCACGCGCGTTCGAGTGGTTGTGGTACGGGTCGCACCAGAACGACGTGTGGTCGTGGTCTTGGTTTTCGACTTCGACTTTTTCTTGGACTTCTTTTTTGACTTGGACGACGCCCGTTTATGGGTGCGTTTGCCGTCTTTGCCAGCTGAACTAAGAACACCGCCAGCAGCGTGGGCATCTGTGATCGACAACGTCGCTACAGTCGGAATAGCCAGCCCAAGGGCTAGAGCGAAGGCGAGGATTTTTGATGTCGTGTTCATGATCAGCTCCGTGTCTCTATCGGGTACAAGCATTGGACCGCGTTCGTCGGTCAATATTCAATAATTCGTAATGTTTTTTGATCACTTGATATGGCCTACGCGATCTCGGAGCGCCAGAAGCTACCCTCCATAACCATCCGCGTGATTCCATCGCTGACCGGCTCGCTATTCACATACGTGTTCGGCGGATAAAGCGGGTCACCCGGCAGCAACAAGGTGCTCGCGCCGTCAAGATGGTCGAAATGAGGGATGAGGCAGGGAGGAACCTCGTTTTTGGCCCACGTCAGCGCAGCCCCGGCCGAATCAAAGTCGGAGATCTGTTCCAGAGTCCGGATCGTCGGAGGGGCAAGCAAGATTTCGGACTTTCTAGCCAGATCGAGCGCTTCTCCCGGTGTGGCCCACATCGACGCGGTCGTCTCAAGGCTGTCGTGTTCGGCGATCTGTTCGCCCGGCGCGCGGGCCACAAAAAAACGGGTGTCGAATCGTTTGGGCTCGATGACTGGGGTGATCCAGTGGGCAAAAAACGCCAGCTCAGCGAGGTCGAATCGAAGACCTTCTCTCTGAGCGACCTCTAACAGGCTCATCTTCTGATTCTGGAGCCTTTCGCGGTACTCACTTCGTTTTGCCGCATCCATGGCCTCGGAGTCCTTGGAGACCAGCAGAATTCCGGACTCTTCAAAGGTCTCACGCACGGCCGCCAAGAACAGTCCGATCGCCTTCTCAGACGGAGTTCGGAGCATCTGGCCCGCTTCCTCGGGGCTGACACCGCAGATCACATCGCGATTTTCGGGATGCACGTCACCGAGGTCGAGTTGGCCGCCGGGATAAACCCAGGCATTGGCCATGAACGATGAGCGCGAGTGGCGGCGCAACAGGAACACTTCAAGCCGCGGTGTGTCGCGCAGGAGCATCACTGTGGCTGCGTCACGAACCGCTTGCATCGTCGTTTCCTTCAAGGACAGGGGTTGATTCGTTTGTCAGTTGCGCGGGTTCGGGGGCCGCCGCGAGGGGTTTTCGAGGCGCCTGGTCGATGATCATGACCGAGACTTTTCGAAGCGCGAAAATAATCGTCAGCACTAAGAGTGCTGCGACCGAGGTTCCTATCCAGACGTTCATGATTGCTCCAAGGCGCGAACCGCCCGCACAAGAACATCAATGTGCTGATCTTGAACGTTAAGCATCTTAAGTGCGTCGTGCAGTTCTAGCAGATATTCGATGTTGGTGCCGCTTGGTCCGACCGAGTGAAGGATTTGTTTTGCCATTTTCGCAACCTCGTCGTCGCCCAGAAACTCGGGATTTTCTTCCGTGGCGCGATAGACAAGAGCCTCTTGCGCAACAACCAAGCCGTCTTCGTCGTACACAGGGATATTTAGGCGATCGTAGCCGCCCTGTTCTCGGATATCGAGGACTTCAAGAATTCTCGGCGTTTTTGCGGCCGGAATTCGATAAACGCGTCCCCACGTGACTTCTTCCTGATGAGCGACAAGAGTCACGACTCGCCCGGGCGCGTTTGGTACACCGCGGTGGTCGGTGGAGCCTTGCCAGAACCGTCGTGCCCAGCCTTGAATATAGCCTGTCCTGACTTCTTCGAAGTCGAAATCTGGCTTCCATACGAGAGATCCATAACCGAAGATCCACATGTGGCGTGCTCCCTTGGTGAACGTGCGTTAGATTAGATCCCAAGAGCCAGCATGGGTTTCATGGAAACGCTGACCATATATCAACTTCGAAGCCGGGGAGACCAACATTTCGCCGCGGTTGAATCCACTCCGGGCATAGATGCGTTCTGCTCGTCTTTGGATTGGACTCTGCCCGCATACGAAGCGTTCATGCCGGAAAACCCCCTTTACTTGCGAGCTGAGGGCGATGGGTTTGTGAATCTAGCACGGGGATTCAATCCACGAATCGGGCGGTATTTTCAGCCCCTGGAATCGTCGTGGTGCCTTGCCAGTCCGTTTGTGGGGCCCGACTCCGGCGCTTTGGTCGAGGCCTTCGCCGAAGATCTTCGCGCCCCCACCAACGAGTGGGATTTGCTCTATCTGTCGGGGATTCCGACGTCGGGGCCCCTTTATGACGCCGTGGTACGGACTTTCGTTCCATATTGTCGCGTTGGTCTGGGTCACGAAACCAGGCGGTACGTCGCGGATCTGCATGAGTCGCTGGACATCTATCTGTCGCACCGATCGTCGAAGATGCGTCATAATATGCGCAGGGCCGCTCGTCGGGCCGCCGAGCACGGCGTCACGTATGAGTACCTTTCGGTGGTCACTGAGGCAGATGCCGATGCACTTTATGAGCGGATCTTGCGCGTCGAAGAGCGCTCATGGAAAGGAATGGAAGGAACGGGGATTCTTGATGGCGGCATGAACACGTTTTACCGACTGATGCTGCCAAGACTTGCCCGGCGTGGCGCGCTGCGGGTTCTTTTTGCGCGCCATGCGGACACCGACATCGCTTTTGTGTTCGGTGGGCTTTTGGGCGACACGTACCGAGGCCTCCAGGTGTCGTTTGACGACACATACCGGGAGTTTGCGCTCGGCAACTTGATGCAGATGGGAATGATTGAACGCCTCTGTGACGAGGGCATCAAGCGCTACGACCTGGGAAGCGAACTTGAGTACAAGTCTCGCTGGGCCGAAAACGTCCACAGCACCACAACGTTGTGGGTGTGGAGGAAGTAGGACTGACGTGGCCGAAGCCACGTCAAATCACTTGTCTTCTTTGGTGAGGTTGAGCTTGGCGAGAAGGATGTCGCCGAGTTTCCCGAACTTATCGTCGTTCGTGATCATCGGGTCCTTGTACTCGCGTGGTGCGCGGTCGTTTCCGCGCTGACCACCGCCGCCACCCTTGGAGCGGTTATCGTCTCGTTTCGGCCGTGCACCGCGATCTCCTTGCGGACGATCCCCTTGAGGGCGTGCATTTTGTGGCCGTTCTTTGCGCTCTGGTCGTTCCTGACGAGGTGCTTCGGTACCTTCTGGAGGTGCCGGCAGGACCGCTTTACGGGAGAACCCGATGCGCAGGTTGCCGTTGTCTTCGCTCTTGACCTCGATAATCTTGACCTCGATCGAGTCACCGACCTTCAGGACCTGATTCAGGTTATCGATGCGTTCATGGGCAAGTTCGGTTTTGTGAAGCAAGCCCGAGTACCCGCCAGCGATCGAAAGAAACGCTCCGTAGACCTGAATCGAGCGAACTCGTCCGATCACCACGTCACCAAGCTCTGGAGCCTTCTCGGCTTCTTCGTCGGCTGGAAGCAGCGCACGGAACTTCTGAACACGTTCGATATTTTCGCGGATATGTCGTCGCAGACGCGGCTGCTGCGTGGCGCGGATGGCGCGTCGCATCAGACGGTCAGCCTGACGTGCCCAATCTTGCACTTTGGCGCCTTCGGCGTCAGGTGCGGCGGCCCGATCCATAAGGACCTGAGCCAGATTATGCATCAACAAGGCTGAAGCTGGATCGTCTTTGAGACCACGACGGTAAGCGTCTTCGGCTTTCCCGAGGTGTTTCTCGGCTTCTTTGTACCAGGTACCGCGTGCGTTCCACGAGGTCTCTCGTTCGCCGAACGAGACCGCCTGATCCCATGCTTTTTCGCTGCCTTCGCGGTCTTCCAACCACAACGACTGAGCAAGCAAGGTGTAGAAGAAGGGGTCTTCTGGGAAATGAGATTCAATGGATTTGAGGAATTCGCTGACGGTCTTCGAAAACTCAGGTCGTGATTTCACGTCGTTGAGTTCGAACATCAAAACAGCAAAGCCGATCCGAATCAGATGCAGAAGGCGATGGTTTGGCGGCTCGTCGGTCGAGGCTTTATTGGCTTCGATGCCATCAAGCACGGACTTAAGCGCGTCATCGCTGCGTCCTTCACGTCGCGCGAGTTCCGCGGCGACAAAGAAGTATTCGATGTTTCGGTCGTCGGACTCAAGTCCCATACGAACAACGCGATCGCCGACATCTCGGAAGCCAAGCTTGAACGAGAGTTCTGCGACGGTCGGTCCGATCTCGGGGTATTTGGTGGCGTAGTCCATCAAACGACGAACTTCGGCTCCAACACGCTTGAGCGCTGGACGTCCTTTGCCACGGCGTGATTCGCTGGCTTCTTCGTTCCCGCTTTCGGATTCGCTGTCGCCATCACCTTCGTTGTCGTCGTCGCTGCTCTTTGCGTCTTCGACGGCGGATGCAGCGATTTCTTCGTCCGTGGCGAGATCGGCGTCGTCGCCTTCATCGTCCGCGGAATCGTCGGTTGCGGGAGCAGCTGCAGTCGGTTCGGCATCCTGAGCAATAGCCTCAGTAGATGCGGTTTGAACTTCCCCTGCAGTGGGCTCAGTCGTTGGTGCTTCGGCTTCGGGGGCCGTAGCCTCAATCGCCGTGAGATCGTCGGTTTTTTCTTCAGTCATCGGTCGCTCCGGTAGGCCGCTGGGCTCTTACCGCAAAACGAAGGTTCGATGCAAGAGTGGGGATGGCTTGCTACCTTTTGTCAGGCCACCTAATCTCTGTCCATGCGATTAAGACCAATTTTTGTTCTCTGGGCGTTTTCATTTCTGGTCGCGTGTTCGACCGACCAGTGTTCATGCACAGGTTATGAACAGCGCGCGTTTCCATCTCGGGCACTGGATGCCACCGTTCCGTCAGCCGGTCAGGCTCGAGTGACCGCATCGGGGCTGAAATTTGTTGAAGCTCAGGTGCCTTATCTGGTCGATCAATTTCTGCCCGGTGGATTGAATTTCTGCATTCCACGGGACACTTCGGGCAATCCAGACATCTGTGTGGCAAGCACCTGCCCAGGCGGAGCGGCAGGATGTCCGATCGATTTGACGATCGACGATCAACACATCATCCCCAAACCTCCGAATGAACTCGAGGTCTCGATCACCATCGGCGATGTCGATGATCGTCTTAATTTTGATTATGGAACCTTCATCGGAACGGTGAATTGTTACGTTCAGCTGTTCAAGAAGGGGGCCTCAGAGGCCACAGCCGCACAGGTCGAGGGCACGATCCCGATCGGCCTGAGTATTGACGGCGCGAGTCCGACCAAAGAATTACGGGTCGATGTCGGGGAGGCCGTCGTCAATCTGGATGACGTGGATTTCAAGATTCACGGGCGTGGGAATGTCGGCGACACGATCGCCTGCGAGGGCGCGAGCCTTGTCCGAGGTCTTTTTCGGGGCATGATCGAGTCTGAGATTCGCAAGATCTTGAAGGATACCGTCGGGGGCATCGCGGACGAACAATTATGTCGCCGATGTGGAACCGGCTTCGACGCGTGTACGACCGGAGCATGCAACGATGGGATTTGCCGATATCCAAGTGACGTATGTGTACCTCGACCCATTGGAGTCGAGGGAAGGCTGAATCTGGGTTCCCTACTGGCACCCTATACCGAGGAGCCCAACGCCTCGGTCGACGTGCTGGTCAAGGCGGGGGACCTCGCCAAAGTCGACACCGGTGTCAGTGTGGGTCTGCGCGCAGGATTTGAGCCCAATGCCTTTGCCCAATGTGTTCCGGTCGACCCCACAAAACGTCCGTCATCGGCGGCCGTGCCGTTATCGGCCGTGATCAACGCCGATCGAGACCCTGATAATCAGCCCTTTCATCTGGGAATCGGCATTCATAAGCGCGCCATCGAACACAGGGTGTGGTCGACGTGGGCGAGCGGTGCGGCTTGTCTGAAGGTGGGAAGTGAAACGGTGATGTTGTTGTCGACCGGTACGTTTCAGTTGGTGGCTCCCAGCCTGAAGGATATCGGGCCGTCGGGTCGCACCGCCACGCTGGTGGTGGTTCCACAGAAGGCACCAACGATTGAACTCGGTGCCAACACCATCGTGCAGGCCAACGGTTCCTACACGATCACCGAACCCCTTTTGATTTTGAAATGGCCCGATCTGGATTTCCACGTTTTTGGTTATGCCCAGGATCGAATGTTACGCCTCTTCAGTATTCGCGTGGATTTGGAACTCCCGGTGGCGCTGAGCCCAGACGGTGATGGAAACCTGATTCCGGTGATGGGGGCGATCGAAGATGCCATTCGAAATGTTCGGCCTCGCCGAACGGAATTGATCGCCGAAGGCCCACAGCGAATTTTGGACCTCGTGCCGACTCTGATTGGATTTGCGGCACCACAACTCGCCGGTGCGATCCCAGAGTCCATCGCCATTCCGGAATTCCTTGGCTTTCGTATCGACCTTCAACAGGGCGATGTTCGTGGGGCCGATGGCAACAACTTTTTGGCGGCATTTGCGACTCTGGCTCGGACCACTCAGGCGTTCAATCTGGGCGTCGATACCTTTGTGAGTCAGGTGGAATTGGACCTGACAAGCCGGACTTCGTCGGGTCTGGTCCGACCACGCATTGATTTTCGGGCAGGCGGACTTGGCCAAGACCTGGCTCCGGTTGCCACTGAATTCCAATGGCGAGTGGACGGAGGGTTTTGGAGCATGTTCCACGCGGGGCCCGATCTCTCGATCTCAAATCCAGTGTTGAGTCTGCCAGGCATTCACAAAATCGAAGTTCGTGCTCGAATTGTGGGTGAGCCCACCAGTCTGGATCGAAGTCCGGCAGAATTTGAAGTCATGATTGAGGCTCCGGCTCCGGTCCTGACTCCCGTCGCGAACGCAGACACCACGGACGATGTTGAGGCAGCAATCATTGACCATCTTGAGACGCCCTCCCATCCGCCCACTGCCAAACGGGCTGGTGGATGTTCGTCCATCAATGGCGGCATCATGTGGTGGTTGCCGATTCTGGGACTCTTCATGTGGCGGCGACGATCCCTCGCCCGACTTCTGCCTCTCTTATGCGCGGTTCTATTTTTGGGCTGCAAAGGGGACGTCACCACCAATGCGACCACTCGGTGTTTTGGTCCTGAGTGTTCAGTCGATCAGGTTTGTGGCGTGGATGCCGAGTGCAATGGCATTTGTCCTGCGGGGACGACCGGGATTTGTGAAGCTGACAGATGCCAATGTGTTCGAGCATGCGATGGCGGCTGTAAGGAAGATGAGTTTTGCTGCATCGGGTCGAGCGCCTGTGTTCCTTCGGCGCCCACTTGTGATCAGGCATGTGAGGAAGGTTACGAGTCGCGAGTGGTCGGAATCCCAAATCGCGAAACTTGTGAAGTCGATGGCGGTGCCTGTCAGTGTGTGCCTTTGCCTCCGATTCCCATTGGCGTTCATGGGCAACATCTTTCAGTGGATTCCAAAGCGGGCATCACGGTCGTCGCCACCTACAACCGAACCTATGGCGATTTGATGATTGGGCGACTCGAAGCCGATGGCGCTTTGACGTGGCAATTCGTCGACGGAATGCCGACGAGCGGCGCGATCACAGGAGACCCAGCGGGTTGGCGCGGAGGTCGGGAGGAGCGCGGTCCCAACGTGGGAACTCATTCCGCGGTCGCGATCGACGATGCGGGCATCATTCACGTGGTCTACCGCGATGAAGAGGCCAAGACACTGAAATATGCGCGCGGGGCCTTTGGCTCGACGTTCGAGACAGGAATCCTTGAGCCTGATGGGGATCCACTTTGGGTTTCGGCCGCACTCGTGGGGACTGAGCTGCACGTGATCTACGGTGTCGATGGGGTGGCCGGCAAATCGGTGCTCCGTCATGCGACGCGTTCAATCACCGGTTCGGTTGACGGCGGAGCCTCGTTTGTTTCTGTGGACGAGACCGATATTGACGCGACAGAGACCAAGGACTTTCCAAGGCGTCAGGGGATGTTTGGAGACCTTTCACCGACACCCCAAGGTGGACTCCTGGCCGTTTGGTACGACGGCATATCCAGACGGATCGGTCGCAGCGTGTTTGATGCGGGGGTCTGGGCCACACCGAGCTATCTGGCGGTGGGTACAGGGCCTTACGCGGCGGGGGCCGTGGATGCCGAAGGCTTGGTTCACGTGGCCTTCATGTCCGGCAACGGACTTCGTTATTCTCGGTTTGGAGGTGAACTGCGGACGTCTTTGGTCCACGACGGCCGTCGTGACGGTGATGAATATTATGCCGGTCCGATCGGGGAGGACGTGGATATTCGAGTTGGAGCAGGGGATTCGGTTCGAATTGTGTTTCAAGACGCGTTTGATCACTCGCTCTACGAGGCGAAGTGGAATTCAGAGTCGTTCGACCTGTCTAAAGTGCCGCTTCCGCCCAATGAGGCAGGCGGGTTCTACGCAACATTTTCGCCAGATTCAGACTTTTTTGCCGACTGGCTGATCGATAGAACCCAAGAGCCTTGGGGGCGAGTGCGGGTTTTGCCCTTGTCTCTATGAAAGGTGTCTCTTGCCCAGCTTGAAACTGTTGGCTAGCGTGCCGCATCTGAAATGCCTCGCATCCTCCTCCAAAGGTCTCCCGTGTCGCGCCCACCCGTAATTCCCTATTCGCAGATGAATCCTCCCCGTCCAACCTTTGAAGGGTTGAAGGCGGAGTACCAAGAGATCAACGACGCCTTCGATCAGGCGACGACGGATGAAGGTAGGCTTGAAGCCGTCATGATGTGGGATCGTAGTCGCCGTTCCTACACGACCTGGCATTCCATCGTTGGGCTGAAATTTGCTCAGAATACCAAAGACGAACACGCGAAAGCTGAGCGCGAATATGGCGACGAACTCTCACCGAAGGTGACCGAGCTCGATGTGAATATGATGCGCAAATTGCTCGCATCAGAGCATCGCCCTGCGCTCGAGAAGGCGGTTGGAACGCACGCATTTTTGTTGTGGACCTCCGAGGTCACAACCTATGAGCCTGTGATTCAAGACGATTTGGTCACCGAGAACAAACTCGCGGCGAAACACACCGAATTGGTGGCGTCAGCCGAAATCACGTTCGACGGCGAGACGTATAATCTGTCTGGACTTGGTAAATTCACCGAGGTTGCAGACCGCGATATTCGTCATCGCTCGATGAAAGCGCGTTGGGATTGGGTCGCTGAGCACGCCGAGGAATTCGACACCATTTATGATGATCTGGTGAAGGTTCGTCATGGCATGGCCAAAAAGCTTGGTTACGACAATTACATCGACCTTGGTTATCGCCGCATGACTCGCGTCGACTACACGCAAAATGATGTCGAAGTGTTTCGTAAGCAGGTGGTCGAACATGTGGTGCCGTTGGTGGCGCAGATGTTCGAAGACCAAAAAGAGCGTCTTGGCGTCGATCCCTTGATGGCCTGGGACGAGCCTGTTTTTGATCTGACCGGCAATCCTCGACCCATCGGTGATGTGGCCGAACTGACGGTGGCTGCTGGTGAGATGTTTGATGCGATGCATCCCGAGTTGGGATCATTTTATCACTTGATGGACGATAACGGTCTGCTCGACCTCGACACGCGCACCGGCAAGGCTGGTGGTGGTTTTTGCACATCTTTTGCCGATTACGGTGTGCCGTTCATTTTCGCGAATTTCAACGGTTCGAAACACGATGCCGAAGTCTTCACCCACGAAATGGGACATGCATTTCAATGTTATGTGAGCATGGAAAAGCAGCTCTCGGACTATATTTGGCCGACTTTTGAGTCGTGCGAAATCCATTCGATGAGCCTCGAGTTCTTCACGTGGCCGCATATGGACTTGTTTTTCGGAGACGACGCCGATCGTTTCAAGAAGATCCATCTGGCGGGTTCGTTGAGCTTTTTGCCTTACGGCGTCGCCGTCGACCATTTCCAGCATCTTGTGTACGAAAAACCAGAAGCGACTCCGGCCGAGCGCCGCGAGATGTGGTTGGAGATGGAAGCCCTCTATCTTCCTTGGCACCAGTGGGGCGATATCGACCACGGCGCCGCAGGAGGCCGGTGGCACCTGCAAAGCCATATCTTCTCGATGCCCTTTTATTATATCGACTACGTCCTTGCGATGACCTGCGCTCTGCAGTTCTGGGACCGCATGCAGACGGGGTATGACGAAGCATTGGGTGAGTACGTCGAACTTTGCAAACGTGGCGGTGAAGCACCATTTCAGACGCTTGCCCGTTCAGCGAATCTGACGTCTCCGTTTGAAGCGGGATGTTTGGAAGGTGCGGTGGCAAGGGCCCGAGAATTCTTGGGCTACTGACCGTCAAATTCCCCACATTTGAGTGAGGTTTAGGCAGCTAAGGTGTCAGTCTTTTGACGCTTTGCTGCCTTTTTTTATTTTTTTTCGTAGAACGTTTCAAAATCCTACGCAGACGTGATGAATTGTGAGAAGGGTGGCCGGATTAAGCGCGAATTGAACGGAGAGTGTAAATGAAACGATATTTTTGGATTTTACAGGTTTTGGTTTTGCTCCTGAGCACAACGCTC